>JAYVXG010000694.1:0-9958 GCA_043785475.1 Armatimonadota bacterium | reverse complement strand
GAAATATCAGACTTTAGCTGGGCGAGGGATTACCGGCGTCTTCCTTGAGCACGGAATTTTCGAGCCTGAATGTGAAGCCATCAAGGCAGCCGGGCTTGACATGCATTCGTGGATGTGGACAACGAACCGGAGCGAACAATGGATTCGCGATCACCATCCTGAATGGTTCCAGGTCAGCCGGTCGGGCAAGAGTTGTTTCGACCATCCGCCATACGTGGATTATTATCGATGGGTTTCGCCCGTAAACCCTGCGGTGCAGGATTATCTGGTCTCGAAGGTGCAGGAATTGGCTTCGAACCCACTCGTCGATGGTGTTCATTTAGACTACGTTCGTTACCCCGATGTGATCTTGCCACGAGCGTTGTGGAAGAAGTACGGGCTCGACCAGACCGAAGAGTTACCGGACTATGATTTCGATTATTCGCCCGCGACATGCGAGGCGTACATGAAGCTATATGGCGAAGATCCTCGCACGATGAAGGATCCCGCTCACAACCAGCAGTGGCTGCACTTCCGATACGACTCGGTGACAAAGCTTGTTAACCGTCTCGTTGAGGCATCTCATAACTTCAAGAAGCCAGTGACCGCCGCCGTCTTCCCCACTCCATCGCGGGCGCGCAAGATTTGCCGACAAGATTGGGATAAATGGCCGCTGGATGCGGTTTGCCCGATGATTTACAACAGTTTTTATGATCAAGGGATTGAGTGGATCGGCGACTGTATGCGCGAGAACATCGGCGCGGTGAAGATTCCGATATACGCCGGCTTGTATCTGCCAGACTTTAAGAAAGGAGAGTTGGAGTCTGCGGTGAAGCTGGCGTTGCGACGCGGAGCGAGCGGAGTGTCGCTCTTCGGAGGTCCATCCGAAGAGCAGTGGAAAGAATTCGCCCGGGCTATTACTTAATTCTGGGTTCTCGCACTGATTGGGATCAGCTTTCGTAGCTTCTGAGCCGTTTCATGGTCTCCAAGTTTTTCGTAGCATTCGGCTGCGGCGCGAAGAGGACGGTAGGAAGGATTAACAAATGCAAGTTGAGTCCGTTCAATTTCGTCGCACTTGAGATAGCATTCGATCGCACCCTTAAAGTCTCCCTTTGCGCGTCGGGCCTGTGCTCGAGTACTCCAAAACTGATTCGTCACAGAATCAGTGTCGACATCGAGCATAACCGTTGGATAGTAGCTTGGAATGATGAACTCTTCATCGGTCAATGCCGTCTTAACGGAAGATCGAGGGGGTCGGCTCCCCGGACCTGCAAAGGTATGGTATGGGCCAAACCGAATTGTTACATCCTTAGGGCGAGCTTTCATGTCATAGACGGGTACGAACTCGGTAACGACGACTTCTCTCAGAACAGACCCAAGCGGATCCTCCTTCTTGAACACGTTCAAATTGGTGTAAGTCGAGCAAACGTAGTTTGAATCATCAAGGGAAACAATCCGCCATCCTTTGCTCAAAACATCTCCAGGCACTTTCGCTGCGATCCATATCGTCCCATTTTTTGAAATCGAAGATGACAGAATCGTTGGCCCTCCAGCCTCGGGTTTGATTGATCCCCAGTTCTCTGCGAGTTTCTTTGAATCCTGCTCGACATCAATAATTTTCTTAGTTTGATCAGGTTCTAACGACCTCATTTCGTTTGGCTGGTCGTACCGATACTCCCATTTTGTTTCCAGAACTTGAGAATTGGCTTCCATTGAAATGGTGAACTGCAGGGGCAGGTTTGTGTCCTTCCTGACAATTGCTGTAAACCCATCGCGCCCAGATTTTTTCGCTACGGAGAGCGAGTATGCTTCAGAACCTTTGAATTGAATGCCATCTTTACGAACGAGGGCTCCTTTGAAATTCTTCGAGTAGGCAATTGCTTGCTTCAATGGATCGTTATACGATTTTGACCAATTGACCTCTTTGAATCGGGTTTTCAAAATGGATGGAGATAGCTTAGAGTCATGGTATTCAAAGCCCGACTTTATCGTGAGCGTCAGTCCGTTTGGCTTGAACTTCGGTGCAACGATTCGAAAGGCGCCGTCCAGATAAGTCTCAGTTTCGGTGGGAGTCCAAGGGCCTTCAGTACCATTCCTAAACCATCTTTGTGCAGTCCAATAATGAGTCGTCCGAAACGCGCTAATCATCTTGTCCATCGGTGCCGCTTCAGCTTTTCGGGGGAGCAAGATGAATGTCCCAATCGCAACTACCGCCATCCCCGCCACCAAAATTGGTTTCCAGGCAATCTCTCGCTTAATGGACAATGCTGGCTTGCGCCGCGAAACGATCTCGTCGCCATGTTTTCCCAATAAAGTTTCTACTTGATGTTCATTCATCGTCGTCACTGTTGAGCAAGTTCCATTCGGTAGCAAAGGCTTTTCTCGCCCTCTGAAGTGTGTTGTCCACCGCTGTCGGAGTCGTGTCCGTTATCCGGGCGACTTCATCACTCGAGAATCCGCAGACGTATTTCAGCACAAGGCATTCTTGGTAATTCTCCGCCAACCGGCTGAGTACCATCTGTATCCGCAGAAACTCGTCCGAGTTCTCGGTGACAAACCTTTCATCGGTATCGCCAAGATTCTGGACTCTGGCGTTTTGTCGAAAATGGTCGGCAACTTTTCGCCTTGCAATTCCGATCATATATGCCTTCAGGTCGTTTGGAGGTGGACTGCTTGACGCAATGTGAAGGACTTCCATCGCGATGTCTTCGGCGTGTTCAACATGGTTGATACGGGCGAAAACGTAGCGGTAGATTTCTGGAACGATCGCGGCGGCGTCCGTTTCCGGACGTCGCCACTTCGCAAATCCCAGCCTTCGAATAGATATCATGCTCAACCAGTTAGTCGCACCAGCCTATCCAAATCTATTGTCGGATGCGACGAAATGGTTAAGATTGTTTTAATAGGTGCCACTAGGGCCTTTCGGAATCCGTTGGCGGATTTCTTTCGCTTTCGCCAGGTTGCCCATTTTCTCGTAACAGTCTGTAGCGGCGCCCAGTACGGTTTGAGCTCCTCAATAGTCAGGTGTTTGGGTGATTGCTGAACGACTTCGATGGCGGTGTCTTCGGCATCTTCCTTGCTGCCCGTTCGGGCGAGAGCGTATCGGTAGACGTCATCGACCAATAACATCGGATCGGCGAAAGCCGTTCTATCTTTTTTACTGGCGAATGCGCGTCAAATGGAAATCATGCTTCAATGACACCATTCGTTTCAACCATCCGAAAACCATTGCAGTTTTCGAAAGTATCTAGACTGGGAGGCGCCCAACATGGACACCGTCTTCACTCGTGTCCAAAATCCAGTATCGGGCATCAAGTCCCGACGCTTGATACGCTTCCTTCATGGCTCGCCCAATTCGGTCAAAGCCTTCGCGGGCAAAGGCCACAATTCCCGGACCAGCTCCGCTCAAGCCCACACAAAGAGCACCGGCATCTAGTGCGGCGGACTTCACGTTGACAGCTCCAGGAATGTCTTTCAGGCGGAATGGCTCATGAATCCTATCGTTCATAGCATTTCGTAGCAACTCGTCATTTCCAGAACGAAAGGCTTCGGCTACCAGCATGGCCCGTCCGATGTTAAAGATCGCGTCATACTTTGAGTAAGAGTCAGGCAAAGCTTTTCGAGCGTCAACTGTGAAGTATTGAAAGTCGGGTACGCAGACGACGACCTTCATTTTGGTGTGTGGAACCTTTTGAGTCAGAACACCGGAACTTTCGTCGGGAACGACGATCACGAATCCACCAAGCAAAGCGGGGGCAACATTATCGCCATGACCTTCCACTTCGATGGATCGCCGTAGGGTCTCATTTCGGTCAATGTCAGCCGGATCCTTTCCTTCGAGAAATGCTGCGTAGGCCTGGGCAAACATGATTCCGGCCAGTGTAGCGGTGGAACTCGATCCGAGCCCACTGGCACAAGGAACGGCGTTGTGAACGATAAATTGAACTCCTGGAGGAGGGTTCAATGCCAATCGGGTCAGTTCTTGGCAAAAAGTTGTTGCGATCAGGTTAGTGTCGTCGGTCGCTAGAGAGTTCTCGCCTTCCCCACTGACCGAAACGACTATCTGCTGGCCGCGCAAGTGCATTTCAAAGGAATTCCAAAGGTCGAGTGCGAGGCCCATGCAATCAAACCCTGGGCCAAGGTTCGCCGTGGTTGCCGGCACCCGTATTCGAATCACGAAGCCACCTCGATCAATGCGCCAATCTCATTCGGAATACGGTAAATATGAGGCTTGTTTTCCAATACTGAATCTGGATCCTTGAGTCCATTTCCTGTTAACACGCAAACCACCTTTTTGTCGAGGAAGTCTTCTGATTTTGCATGGTACGACTTCCGGAGTCCGGCAATTCCGGCAGCCGAAGAGGGTTCGCAGAAAACGCCTTCTAGGTGCGAAACCAGCCGGTAGCAGTCGAAAATTTCTTCATCCGTAACCGCTAACATTATTCCGTTAGATTCTTGGATTGCATGCATGGCCTGCGCACCTCTGGCAGGCTTTCCAATGCGAATTGCCGTAGCCTTCGTTTCGGGGTGAAGCACATCATGACCAAGAATCAAAGGAGCTGCACCGGCAGCCTGCGCTCCTATGAGGCGTGGTCGACCGGAGCATTCTTCGACAAAGCCCAGCCAATAGGCACTGATGTTTCCTGCATTACCAACGGGTAGACATAACCAATCTGGACTCAACCCAAGTTGATCGATAAGCTCCCATGCGGCCGTCTTTTGTCCCTCCAGTCGGGCCGGGTTGACGCTGTTGACAACGGCGATAGGGACTATCTCTCCCAGTTCCTTTACAAGGGTCAGGGCGTCATCGAACGAGCCGTCGACGGCAATCACCTTGGCCCCATATGACACTGCCCCGGCAAGCTTTCCAAGAGCAATTTTGCCATCAGGAATCACGACAAGGCATTTCATTCCTGCTCGAGCAGAATATGCCGCTGCCGAAGCTGCGGTGTTTCCCGTCGAAGCACAAATTGCAATCTGCGCGCCGTTGGCTTTCGCATGAGTTATTGCGGTCGTCATGCCTCGGTCTTTGAATGGGTAATTATATACTTGATACACAGTTTTGAAGGTACAATGTACCTATGAGCGAAAAGGTTCCTCAAACATTAATCGAGGCTGTTGTCTATTTCTCGAATGAGCGCGATGCTTGGCGATGTATGGTTAATCGCCGTTGGGCTGACGGTTGCGTAAAGTGTCCACGTTGCCAATCTGAGAAAGTGAAGCTGATCGAGACTCGTATGATTTGGCGGTGTAACGGCTGTTCTCGGCAGTTTTCGGTCAAGGTTGGGACAATCTTCGAGGACTCGCCAATCGGGTTCTCAAAATGGCTTCCCGCTATGTGGTTGATCGTGAACGCAAAGAATGGCGTTTCGTCCTGCGAACTGGCAAGGTCGTTAGGTGTCACTCAAAAAACGGCTTGGTTTATGCTCCACAGAATCCGCTTGGCTTTCAACAACGAGACGGTAAACCAACTATCGGGCGAAGTCGAATCAGACGAGACATTTATCGGCGGTAGAGAATCGAACAAGCATTTCAGCAAGAAACTCAACGAAGGACGCGGAGCCGTTGGAAAGGCCGTCGTTTGGGGAGCCATTCAACGCCGTGGTGAAATCGTTGCCAGCGTCGTACCAGACACCAAAGCACCTACGCTTCGCTCTAAACTCTTCGCCCATGTTCAGAGAGGGAGTAACCTCTATACCGACGCCCACGCGGGTTACAACCGCCTTAATTCGGTGTTCATGCACCAAGTCGTTGACCATGCCATTACCTATGTTGAGGGGTCGATTCATACGAACTCAATGGAGAACTTTTGGAGCCTCTTAAAGCGAAGCATCAAAGGAACTTACGTGGCTGTCGAGCCTTATCACCTGTTCCGCTACCTAAACGAGCAAGTCTTTCGGTTCAATAATCGAAGCGTGACCGATGCACAACGATTTGATATCGCACTCGGTAGAGTGGTCGGGAAGCGCATCCGATACGATGAACTTACAGGGCAGGTGCTATGCCTCGGAAATTAGTCCGCAAGCCAAAGAAGCTCCCAGGAAAAGACATCCTGGGAGCTTCTGGGATGGAAGCCATGAGCAATATGGTTACCGACGTGTTGAAGGTACCGAAAGAAGAGATTGACAGGCGAGAAGCTTTAGACAAAGCGAAGCCCACTCAATGAGTGGGCTTCTTAGTTTGGCGGTTAGGCTGAAATTTGAACGTCGTCTCGCATCACTCGAAATAGTACGTTGTCAGTTTCTTTGTAAGGTAGCCAATGCTCACCGCTCATATTGAAGGTGATGACCCAAAAACCAGTTCCGTCTTTCTTGGGTCGAACTTCCTTGACGTTGTAGGGGGTGCCGTGAATGTTCCTCAGCACGTCCCCTGGTTTGAGTTCAATTGCTTTCATTTATCGACTCCGATCAAACACGTACCATCCGTCAAATTGCGGTGTCTGGGGATTCGGTTCCCGATATTCGGCAAACGAGAAGCCCATTAAATCTAGATAGTCCTCAATGTCGTGGTAGTTGCGGGTTGTCGCAAATGCAGTGTTGAACTTTCTCCATCCTGGATACTCCACCGTTCCGTAATTGCCGAACTGGACAACCATCGCGCCCTTTTTGCTATCGCTGGAAGCCTTGAGGTTTACAAGAATCCTGTCGGTTCGATCTTGGACTGAGAAGAGTTTAGTTTTCATTTCCATATCAGTATTATACGCCATCTTCACAGGAAACACAACCCATTTCGTGCGTTAAATATATAATTACATTTGAATGAGCCCGTGGGATTCAAACCCTCGTACTTTAGATATAAGTCCGCTCCGGGGCAAATTTGTGCGGCGAGCCTTGGCGCGGGAATTAACGGAGTGTTGCCTTCGTGAAGCGTTACGGCATCAGAGAGTCCTTCAATTCTTAGGCGATCTCCGTATCGATGGATGAGTCCCTGCCAATGATTCATAAAGCTTTCACTTTGACGCCTTCCTAAAATCGTTCGGAGTGACGCCTGCGATCTGTCGGAAACGCTTGCTAAAGTGGAATTCATCGCTGAAGCCAAGAGCGTCGGAAACTTCTCGATTGCTCACGTGCGGATCGTAGCCGATCATCTGCTTGGCAGACTCAATCTTCCGTTCATTTCGGTACCGCATCGGAGCCATTCCCGCGTGCGATTGGAACCGCTTTCGAAACGCCTCGTAACTAGAATTCATGTTAGAAGCGACTTGAGCAAGGTCGATATCACCCTTGAGATCGTGGCTTAGCAGTCCCTTTGCCCGGGCGAGCCAGTCATCCGTAGGATTTTGGTCGTTGCTTTCGGCCAGAACAATTTCGCTGAGAAATTGCACAAGAGAAGTCATCGCCTGGATTTGCTTGGCTTTGGATTTGAGGTTTGCAAAGTGTTCGATCCAAAGCATGAGCCACGAACCTCGATCGTTGATTTGGTTGTCCAGGGATCGAATAGGATCGTTCGGGTTCAACAGTCCGCTGGTGAACCAGGGAGCGAAAAGAGGACCGTCGAACGCCACATAAATTTCGTCCCAAACCTGACCTTTCTGAGGCCCATACCAGTGAGGTACTCCGGGGAAAACAAGAATTGCATCGCCTCGTTTGAGTTGAGTCTTTTTGCCGCGCGCATCTTTGTAAAATCCTTCGCCGCGGGTGAAGAGGACGAGGGCAGCCCCGTCAAAGACACGGAGCTTTCCGGTCGGGTTGACGCCGCTTCCGAACAAGTGAAGGCCAGCCAACAAAATCGATCCTACTTCCGTCTGAACCGGTGTCGTAATCAGACGATGGTGTTGATGCATACTTCCCATTTCAGACATGTTTATTCCCAAATTGACTATTCAATTATGGTCGAATGATCGCACAAAATAGACCAAATGGCAAGCATGAACATTTATCCCGACCTTTCTGAGGCATACGAACTCGATCGCAGCCAGATCGAGACTTTTCAGACCAAGGGTCATATCTTGCTTCGCGGGGTGGCAAATGACCAAGAAGTACAGGCATATCGAGAACTGATTACTCAGTCGACGACAGAATTTGCCAAGTCATACAAGCCGATGGAAGAGCGCGACACTTATGGCAAAGCGTTCATCCAAAAGACCAATCTTTGGGTTTCGGACGAAGGAATTCGTCATTTTACGCTGGCCAAACGTTTTGCCAAAATCGCCGCTGATTTGATGGGAGTCAGTGGGGTTCGCCTCTACCATGATCAGGCCCTTTATAAGGAACCAGGTGGCGGAATTACGCCGTGGCATCAGGATCAACAATATTGGCCGCTAGATGGGGTGAAGTGCGTGACGATGTGGATGCCTTTGGTGGATTCGAAAGCGGATATGGGCACGATGCGGTTTGCGGATGGTTCGCAAGAACTTGGATATTTGGGACCGCTCAATATATCTGATGACTCGGACGCTCAGCTTGAAGCTTTGATCGAATCAAACGGCTATAAAGTCGCCTTTGCCGGTGATATGAGTGCAGGCGACGCGACGTTTCACGGGGGATGGACCATTCACGGAGCGTGTGGCAATGCGTCGACGACAACAACTCGCGAGGTGATGACGGTGATTTATTTTGAGGATGGGGCAGTTATTTCGCCACCGGATAGCGAACAGAGGGAAAACGATTTGGCTTCGTGGTTCCCGGGTTTGAAGGTGGGTGATAAGGCGGCGAGTGAGTTGAATCCATTGTTATACACCCGTTGATTTCCCTGCCCTGAGCGAAGCGATGCCCCAAGCTCCGCTCCGCTCTATGCTCAGAATTCAAGGTATAATTTCGGATTCAATGAGCGCCTCAGTAGCTCACCGGTAGAGCACTTCATTGGTAATGAAGAGGTAACGGGTTCGATCCCCGTCTGAGGCTCCAGTTCTAGTTAGCTTTCAACTTGCAACAAGGAAGTAGAGGATAACAACTATTTTCCAACCTGAACGTCCTCAAAAACCATCAAGCCGCTGACCTAATCGGTCAGTGGCTTTTTTAAAGTTAGCGTGCCTTAGTTTCCGCCGCCAGCAGGTTTTTCGACGGTCATCGTCACTGGTTTCTGGACGTGGTCCTTGGCGAGTTCGGCATACTTTGCTGGCTCAGCAGCGAACTTTACGTCGCAACCCGCGCAGCAGAAGTAGTACCGAGTGCCTTCGTAGTCAGCATAGCCGCTGGCTTTGGCGTACGACTTGACCGGACTACCCATGACCGAGCAGTACAGGGCTTCCATCTTTGGCATCATGCCAAATTTCTTCGGCTCCTTGTCGAACATTGCCTTTTCTTCTTCAGTGGCGAAGAAGAATCGGATGCCTCTGTAGTCGCTGGAGCCACCCTTTGCCTTTTCGCTGTCGATTCGTTTCATGCTGATGGGATCGAACAGCGAGACACCGACCGTTTTTCCTTTTTTTACAGACTTTTTGATGGCGCCCGAAGGGTCCTTGATGAACTCGGCTTCGCAACCATCGCAACAGTAGGTGAAACGGGCTCCGTCGAAGTCCGTAAACGGCTGGCCTTTGGCAACGGGTCCACCCATTGTGGGGCAAGAAAGTGGGTCGACCTGTTGTCCGTGGGACATGATTGCCGAGCTAATGAGGATGTTTAGTAAAATCATGGTGAATTGCCTGGTATCTCCATTATAGTCTTGGTCGACTTTTTTGCCAATATTTTTGTAAGTCTTTGAACCGCGGCAACTGAATAAAGCGAGCCGGTGTGTTGCCGCTTCCTATCCCTTTCGCTTAGGTAATCTGGCCCAGCATGATTGGGTTGATCGCATCTCTGCTTCTCGTAGGTCAAAATGGCAACGGTGACTGGGCCAATGTCGGTAATGATAAGGGGGCGATGCGGTACTCAGAATTGAGCCAGATTAACGTCAAAACGGTCAAAAATCTGAAGGTTGCATGGACGTATCATTCGGGAGAGGAAGCGAAGTCGGGATCGACGATCGAGTGCACCCCAATCGTGATTGATGGGGTGATGTACATCACGACGGTCAAACTGAAAGTCGTTGCCCTTGATGC
>JAYVXG010000693.1:0-10003 GCA_043785475.1 Armatimonadota bacterium | reverse complement strand
TTCACTATATTTCTTTGCTTTGGTTGACATGCTCACTCTCTTTCAAAAAGAGACGAATCATCACATCACCATGGATCGTTTTTTGGGGAACAGGCCATACATTGTCGCCAAGCACTGCGATTGAATCTTTTTCATTCACGGTTGCTAACTTCGATCCGACTGCATTTACCGCTCGACCTAGAATTCGTTTCTATGACGACAACGCTGGCACACCTGGCAACGCTTTGGTCGGATACTCATTCGCTCCAATCTCATTTGGCAGTGGATCCGTAACCATATTTACAGCCTCGATCACACCTGGTCAGCTCGTGATTCCGGCAAGCGGAAAATTATGGGCGGGTATTACGTTTGACAATGCTAGTGGGAGCACTGCAACCACGGCAAATTTAAATAATCTTGGTCAAGGTCTATTTAATCCACCAACTCAGGGCTCAAGCACAGATTTGGACTTCGTCACTTCTAGTCCTGGTAGTTGGTTGTCAAATAATCCAACCGGTAGTACGAGAACCTCACCGTTCAATAATAGCCCAGCTGCTAACTATGGTTGGGCCTTCACGGCAGTTCCAGAGCCTGCATCCTTTGCTGTCATTGGACTCGGCCTTTTGGGTCTAGTTACTCGACGACGAAAGTCAAGCAAGTAAGACTACGGTCTAACTCATAACAAAAAGCCTCAAGCATTGCTTGGGGCTTTCTTTTTGCGTCAGATTTCAGCCATAATTGAACCTGAGATCACACTTTGATCACTTCCGCGCCGACCCACTATGAAGTTCTTGGTGTGGGGTCTGCAGCCGACACTGACACGATTCGCAAGGCTTATCGTCGGCTCGCCCAGAAGCATCATCCCGACGTAAGCGACTCTCCAGACGCTCACGATGATATGACGCGCATCAATGAAGCGTTCGAAACGCTCATGGACGAAGCGCGAAGGGAAGAATACGACGCGATCATGGCCGGCGCCGTTCGCGAAACAATCCAACAGCACTCGCCAAAGAATCCCGTTCGTATAAAACTGGTCAAGCGGCTCTACGGTCACAAGACCCCTGTGTACGCCGTCTCGTTCGCCCCCGATTCAGGGCACCTCATCTCCGTTGGTTTCGACAACGAATTGATCTGGTGGGGTCAGGCTGGCGAAAAATCGAAACAAGCCAAACTCGAATCAGGGAGCGTTTCCGTCCTCAAGGCATTCGCCGAAGACAAGGTCGTGGCGGCGGGGAGCAACGAGAGTCAAGTCAACGTTTGGTGCCTCGACAACAACAATGTGACCTCATGGAGGGGACTGCACGAAGAATGGGTCAGTTGCCTTGCAATCTCTGGTGATGGGCACTCGGTCGCCGCCGGGTCAATCCACCACCACTTAAGGGTATGCGACTCCTCAACTGGCTCTGCCCGCTTCTCGCTTCGAAATGAAAGTTCAAGCGTAACCGCAGTCGCATTCAGCCCCGATGGTAAGTTCCTCGCGTCCGGGACCGCCGACGCCAAGGTCGCAATCCGAGAAGCGAAGAGCGGAAAATGGATTCGCACCATCGAACGACTTCGGTCCGTCGTAACCGCAATCGCCTTTAGCTCTGACAATCGATATATCGCGGTCGCTGGTGTTGATCTCAGCATCCGTGTTTTCAACCTGGACACCGGTCAACTGATCAAAATGCTCTACGGACACGAACGGCCCATCGAAGCCATAGCGTTCCACCCCAACGGCTGGCTCTTTGCCTCTGCCTCGCGAGATGGCACCATAGGACTCTGGAACGCCGCGAAAGGGATCGGGAACGTTCGCCTCGAAGCATCGAGCCGACCTATTAGCTGCGTGGCGTTCAGCGCCGACGGAACCCGCCTCGCCGCCAGCGGTCAAGACAAAGTTGTCCGGCTGTTCGAAGTCACGGCGAAAGCTAGTTAGTTTGCGGTCAGCAGTTTGCAGAAAGAACCAGGGCTATCCACTAGCGAGATACCTCTTCTTACGGAGAGGTCGGTGAGTCTTCGAACCGGGTGAGGCGATAAAATAGACAGCCTCACCTACCTAGACAATAATCCTTCGCGCCACACCTAAAATCTTCTTCGCCAACCCCTCGCTATCTGGCTCAACCCCCACCGAGAATCGCACAAACCCCGTGCTAAGTCCCATTCTTTTTCGCTCATCCTCAGGAATCTCCGAAGACGTGCTACATGCTGGCATTGAGAAGAGCGTTTGCACAAAGCCCAGCGAAACCGCCAAGTGTCCAACCCCGACTCGAACTAGTTCTTGCATAAACAAATCGGCCACTTCGCGTGATCGACAGTCGAGGGTAAACACCGCCCCATATCCGTAAGCCGAGTCAGCAATCGCAGAGAACCGTTCATGGTCTGGGTGCGATGCCAGCCCAGGATAAACCACCGAGTATCCAGCTTCCTCAAGCGATACCGATACCGCCATCGCGTTTTGAGAATGCTGTTTCATCCGAACCGGCAATGTCTGCAGATTCTTACGAATAGAGGAAGAAACCTGAGCATCCATCGTCGGGCCAAGTAGCATTGAGGCTCCAGTGTTCAAGTTGAGTAAAGAGTCAATAAAATCGCGAGAGCCGCAGACCGCTCCGCCAAGATGATCCCCCATTCCGTTCACATACTTTGTCAGGCTATGAACGACAACGTCTGCACCAATTGCGACTGGACGAACGATCAGCGGGGCAAACGTGTTATCAACGACAAGCGGAATCCCACGATCCCTACACAAAGTGCCTAAAGCGGCCAAATTAGGGCACGCGAGCAAAGGATTGCTCAAGGTCTCGCAGTAAACAATTTTGGTCCTATCCGATATGCTTCGCTTCACTTCATCAAGGTCATTCATGTTCACGAAATAGGTCGTTAAGCCAAACTTGGGCAAGAGGTTGGCGAACAAGGCGTACGTGCCGCCATACACGGTTCGACTGGCAATAATTTCGTCGCCCGACTCACACAGCTGCATGACCGCACAGGAAATAGCTCCCATTCCCGTTGCCATAACGCAAGCAGACTCCGTTCCCTCCATCTCCGCAAGAGATTGGGCCAGCAAGTGGTTCGAGGGGCTGAGGTGACGACCATAAAGGTACCGACCAGCAATACCTGTTTCAAACATTTCCGTCATTTGAGCGGCGGTCTCAAACTCATACATCGCCGAGTCCGAAATCGGCGGATTTACGTGTCCAAGCCCGAAATCTTTCAGTTTTCGATTCATAGGCAAATTTTAGAATTGAATTCCCAATTATGAGGACCTCTTCCATATTTGACGAATTATCTTAGGCAAATATCACTGTCTTACTAATAATTCGCATCTTCCGCTTCTCATCAGCTAACTGCAAACTGACTAGTTCGGCGTTACCCATTCCTTGAGGTCCATCGCAGTGAGCTTCCGAAGGCCACTGTCAACGGTTTTTGAAATCTCACCGAGCACTTCAATCAAATATTCAAGTCGGACGGAGGTCTCCACCAGTTCTAGAAAGAACTGCTTTCGTATCGGCGAGAAGTCCAGCATGTTGGCAATCGCAAACGAAAGTTGCTCAGGATCATCGGGAAACAGGACCTTCACGGCAAACTCTTGGTTGTCAACATGCTCCTTGATCAGAAGTTCAGCCATACTTCTTGCTTCCGCACAAAGCTCGAAAAGGCGACTCTCGTCATCCTCGTCAAGCTCGGCCAGGTTTTCAATGGACCCACGCAAATAGGGGCACTCATAGTTGATTTCTCTAATCCGAAATCGTTCTACACCTTCCACCGTTAAGTCCAAGCGTCCGTCCTCGTACTGATGGGTTTCGAGAATTCTGACCTTCGTACCCACTAAATACGGCTCGGCGTTGCTGCCAACTTCATCCCCAGACCGGATAAGAGCAATGCCAAATGGACAATTATTTGCAAGGCAAGTTTCGATCATAAGCCGATATTTCGGCTCGAAAATATGGAGTTGGGTCCGCGAATAGGGGAAGAGAACAGTGTTCAGCGGAAATAAAGGCAAGAGTTCGCGTTCGGATGCCATGGTTGGTCACAACATTTATTGTCGAGAAAAGGTCATACTTATAGGGTTATTCATTGAACCACGTTCAATGACTTTTTTAGAGGCAAATTCGAAAATGGCGGAAGATTTTCAAGGCAAAAATCGGGAACTTCAGGCGGAGATCGAAAGACTCAAGCAACGTATCAGCGAACTTGAAACGGACAAGAACCTTCCTTCAAATTCAAAGATGGAACAGCAGGTTGATGTAACCCCAATCGATCAGGCTGACGTAACCCTCCGCAGACTCGTTCAGCGAATAGCGATGATCCTTCAAGCCGAAAAGATCGTGATCATGTTCCATGACCGAGAATTGGGCGAACTGAAAGGTATCCCTCCTGCATTCGGTGTCGACGAAGTTCACCTCAATGCATTTAAAGTTCGAGCAACGCACGGCGTTTCGGGCAAAGTTTTCCGAGAAGGCGAACCTATTATCTATCAGGACATTGAAGTCCTAATTGAGGCTCGAGAGGAACCTTTTGGCCTGATGCACGTCACCAATGGTGTGTGCGTCCCGCTCATTATTGAAAAACGAGACGACGAAAATCGAGTTGTCGAGAAGAGCATGATTGGCGTTCTTCATGCATTCAATAAGAAACATAACGAAGAATTTAACGATGAAGACGTTCGGCTACTTGAGCGAATGGCGCGAAACGTCGGCTCCATCATCGCGAACTTGCAGATGTATCGCGAAATCGTCGAAGAGAAAGAAGAGCTGGCGCAAACCTTCGAGTCGTTAACCGCAGGATTGCTTCTAGTCTCAACCGAACGGAAACTTTTGCAAATCAACGCAACGGCGAGAGCTATATTCCAAGCTCCCCAAGATAGCCTTGGCAAAAGTCTTGATGATATTGTCAAGGACACCGCATTCCTTGGTGCAATTGAAAAGTGCCTAGACGGTGCGGAACCAGGAAAAGTCGAAACGCACCTGACCCTTGGGGGTCTTGAAAGGATCTACGAATCCCAATTTGCATCGGTGCTCGGTCAAGACGGGAAGGGGATTGGTGTTGTGGCCATTCTCGCCGACGTCACTGAAATCAGAAACATTGATCGCATGAAGTCAAGTTTCGTTGCGATGGCATCGCATGAACTTCGAACGCCGCTCACCGCAATCAAGGGCTTTTCCAGTACATTGCTCGACGGCCTCGACGATGAGCTGTTTGATAAGGCCGACCAACGAGAGTTCCTCGGAATTGTCGTGGGCGAATGCGACCGACTGAGGCGATTGATCGATGACTTGCTCAACACAAGCCGAATCGAAGCTGGAGAGTCGCTCAAACCGAATTACACTCACGTTGACATTCGAACCCTGCTGGACAAGGCGCAGAAGGTCCAACAACAAGCCACTCACAAACACATCATCAAGCTTGAAGTGACGGGTGAACTTCCTGACCTGATCGTCGCCGACGAAGACAAGATGGATCAGATTCTAACCAATCTGCTCAACAACGCGATTAAGTACTCACCGAATGGCGGAGACATCGTTATCACGGCAAAAGTCGAGGGCGAATCACTCGTCGTGGGCGTGAGAGATCAAGGGTTGGGAATTCCCAAAGATCATCTTCAAAAGGTATTCGAACGGTTCCACCGAGTTAATAACGAAGACAACCGAAAGATATATGGCACGGGCCTGGGCCTGTTCTTGGTCAAGCACCTAGTCGAGCATGTCCACTTTGGCAAGATTTGGGTGGAATCGGATTTGAACAAGGGTTCGAACTTCATTTTCCGAATTCCAACCAACATCAACATCGAGGAAGCGAAAAAAGTCACGGACTAGTCCGCCGCGCGGAGCTACTGAATGAACAAAAGAGCCGGCATTGTTTGGGTAATTGCCGCTACAGTTCTCGTGAGTTGCTGTTTGGGAACCTTCTTCTTCGCCCAAAGCTTTACAAAGAGGGTTGGCGAGACCATAACAAAGGATCAAAAGTTCGTCACAACCGCTCTCAATTCGTCCGCGAAAAACTGGGATGAAAGTAAATTCGCCAAATTCGCTGACGAGTCCTTCAATGAGCCAGCCAAGCGCGAAGCAACCCAAAAACTGTTCGCGACCCTCAAACAAAATCTGGGCGGCCTCCTGAGCCTCGGCGAGGTCACGGTTAACAAGGATGTGTCCCGAGCGAACAACAATGGCACGGCGCAAGGCTTCTTCTTGTCCTTTACCGCAAAAGCAAAGTTTGAAAACGGAGACGGAATCTTCTCCGTCACGGTAAAAAACCTCAAGGATCAAATGAAGATCTTTACGATCAGCCTGGACCCCGATAAAACACCAGTTAAAAAGCCCTAACCGTTGAAAGGAACTCTTGTCCGGGCAGAGTTGTTCCTATTCAACAGTGAAAGCCAGCAACAGGAAACCTTGGTTAGCGTGGATGATTGGAATTATTTTGTGCCTACTTGTCCCGACCGCCCTCGTCGCAAAATCAGCGTGGGTCCACCTTGCCGCAAACATTGGGAGCAACAAAGAATTTCTCACCACCACCGTCAAAGGCTACTATGATGGGAAAACTATCGACTCGACCATTTCCGACTCCACGAGGAAACAATCCAAAGCGGTCCTAAATGATGCCATGAAGCAATTGGGGAAGTTTCTTAACTTTGAATCTGCGGACACGATTCCCGCCTTCTCCGACGTCCTCAATAATGGGAACGAGCTCACATATAACCTTCCGGTTCACTTTGAAAAAGGATATAAAACGTTCACGTTTCGAGTGAACAACGAAGGCCCCGAACAGAAAATTCTCTGGATAACCTCAGTGGACGGAATAACTGCAAAAATATCCATTAAGCGCAACATCAAGGAACACTTAAATTAGTTGACTTGTAAAAGTTCTCGACTATTGTAAACCCTTCCTCGGTCAAAACGGACTCTGGGTGAAATTGAACCCCTTCGATCATCAGAGATCGGTGGCGAACCCCCATTATTTCATCGTCGTCAAGCGACCGCGCCGTCACAATAAATCCCTTTGGCGGTTTAGCTTTCCCAATAACCAGACTGTGATAGCGAATCGCGCTGAAAGGATTTGGCATTCCCGCAAACACCCCTTTCCCATCGTGTTTAACCATGGACGCCTTGCCGTGCATGATCTTCTCGGCTACGACGACCGGCGAGCCTGTGACTTCACCGATCGCTTGATGCCCCAGACAAACACCAAACAAAGGAACCCGAAAGCCCTCTTCTTGATCAAGAGTTGCCCTGAGAATATCAAGACAGACTTTGGAGTCTTTTGGAGTGCATGGCCCGGGCGACAACATAATTCCCGACGGCATCATCGCGCTAATTTCTTCAATCGTAACCTCGTCATTTCGCTTCACGACGATCTCCGCACCGCATTGACCAAGGTACTGAACCAAGTTATAGGTGAACGAGTCGTAGTTGTCAATAACGAGAATCACGATCTTATTTTGACCGATTTACCCCCATTGTTGGATGAACGCAATACAAACTCGCAAGGCTCAAAGGGGCCAAGCAGCAAGCGGCCTTTTCGGACGAAGAGGCCGGTGAGCCCAATTAAACGTACGAAATGAAACTCATGTGCGAACTGGAGGAACGAAGTTCCCAAGAGGAGAAACTTGCTCTCGCTGCAATCCTTGGCAAGAAACCAAATCCTGAACAAAACCCGTAAACTATCATATATGTCAATTCTTGCGGCAGCAACTCTCCTTTCTTTGATCTCTGGTGGTGGAGCCCAAACGATCAGGGTCCCATACGAAAAGTACACCCTGCCGAACGGTCTTAAGGTGATCCTCCACGTCGACAAGACTCTCCCGATTGCAACGATTAATACATGGTTTTATGTGGGTTCTAAGGACGAGCCGGAGCGACGTAGCGGCTTCGCCCACCTGTTCGAACACCTCATGTTCATGGGCACCAATCGAGTTCCAACCGGTCAATTCGACCAAATAATGGAACGAGCCGGCGGACAAAATAACGCTTCCACCGCCGAAGACCGCACCAACTATTATTCGTTTGGGCCCGCAAACTTGCTCCCGACTTTGCTTTGGCTAGATGCCGACCGCCTGGAAGACCTAGGCAAAGCTATGACCCTCAAAAAGCTCGATCTTCAACGGGACGTTGTAAAAAACGAAAGACGACAAAATACGGAAAACACCCCGTATGGCAAAGCCTACGAGATGGTCAATAGCCTGATGTATCCGAAAGGACACCCGTACTCAACGTCCGTCATCGGGTCCCACGAAGACCTTTCTGCCGCCGCTGTAGCCGACGTACAATCCTTCTTCTCAACTTTTTACGTCCCAAACAACGCATCGCTTATTGTTGCGGGCGATTTCAGCCCAGCAAAGATCAAACCGCTGATCAACAAACTTTTCGGCACTCTACCCCGCTCAAACGATATCCCTCGAAAGCAGGTCCAGCCGTTCACTTTTCCTGGCGCAAAGCTCACCATGGTTGACGCCGTTTCGGCCTCAAAATCGATCATGGTCTGGCATACTCCTGCCTCCACCAAGCCCGGGGATATTGAAATGAATATCGTTGCCAGCGTGCTCGGCGACGGCCTGGCTAGTCGCCTTCAAGAAGCACTAATCAATAAACTTGCAATTGCTACCGAGGTCTCGGTAACCCAAGATAGCAAATACCTTGGCTCGCTATTTTACGTTGATGCCACCCTAGCACCGGGCAAAAAGCAAGACGATTTGGAGCGTGCAATCCAAACGGTTATTGCCGAATTAGCGAAACATGGCCCGACCGTCAACGAACTGAAGCGAGTCGTGGCCAAGATTGAATCGAGAGTTGCCACCGTCCTACAGAGCGTCGAGCAAAAGGCAGACAAGATGAATGAATATGAGTTCTACTATGCCAATCCAGACTCATTTCAACGAGAAATTGACGCTTATAGCGCCGCCACACCGGACTCAGTCAAAGCCGCGGTTCAAAGATACTTGACCGGAAATCACCTCACTCTGCGAGTCATTCCTGATTCCAAAGCCCCCGAGAAGAACCCTCGCGAAGAGAAGCCGGTAGTCGAAGCCCCGTCAGCCTTTGTAACCCCCAAGCCAGTTGTCCTGACCATGCCCAACGCCACGAAGGTTTCTTATTGGAGCAGAACCGGAGTGCCAATGCTTTCCCTTCGCGCCCATCTCAGCATCGGAGCAATCGAAGACACCAAACCGGGCCTTATTTCGATGACCACAGAGTTGATGCAGCGAGGAGCAAACAAACTCACTGGTGCCCAATACTCGGCTCAACTAGACCTGATTGGGGCAAGTGTCGGGGGCGGAACGACTCTCCGAAGTACCTCCCTCAGCCTCCAAACTCCGCTATCAAACGCGACAAAAGCTCTTGATCTTTTCCAAGGCATCCTCTCCGCACCAACTCTCGCAAAGAGCGACTTTGTGCAGTACAAAGCCGAGCTTTTGGCCAAGCTCGAACAAGAAAATGATTCTCCCACTGCCGTAGCGGCCAAAGTTTCCCGACGCGAATTTTTGGGAAAGAATCACCCGTACGCCAAGCCAGTCAACGGAACGATTGATAGTGTCAAAGGAATCACCTACGATGATGTCGTCAAAACGGCCAAGAAAATTCAGAGTCTAAAACCTGAGTTCTTCGTCGCATCTGGTCTGTCGGATTCGGCCGCGAAAACATTGCTTACATCGACGATCGGGAAGACTGCCCAGTGTAAATCGCTTGGAGTGACGAAGTTCAATATTCCGCCAATCCCAATAAGCGCCAGCCGTCTGGTCATTGTTGATCGTCCTAATGCAGTCCAAACCGTTGTGAGCTTTCTCTTCCCGGCGGTCACTGCGAAGGACCAGGACTTCCTTGATCTTGACGGAATTCGCATTATTACCGGGGGAAGTTTCACGAGCCGCCTCAACCAAAATTTGAGGGAAGATAAAGGCTACACCTACGGGGCTGGATCAAAGGTACCACCCGATCCTTATCTAAGCTGGTTTACGATGTCATCTTCCGTACGTGCCGACGTTACCGGGGCCTCAATTAAGGAATTCCTCAACGAAATCGCGCGAATCGAAAAGGGAGATATCGATTCG
>JAYVXG010000692.1:0-3087 GCA_043785475.1 Armatimonadota bacterium | reverse complement strand
TCGCTCAGTCGGTACGGAGAGTAGGTTCGGGCGACCTGAATGTAGTGCCGATAATTGGCAAGCTTGGCCTCGTCGGCCAGTTTATTGATAATCTCTGAGGGTGCGGCTTGCAGTTCCAACTCGAAGAACATGAGCTTGACCTGAAGCTCAGTTGCGCGCTCCATTTGCGACTGCATGAAGGCGCCGATCGCCGCGTTACTCGCATCCCCGGCAAATAGCAGATTCGAATAAGCCATCGGCTTGGCAACATCAGTCGTTAATACTTCGAGGTCTGTCAATGCCTGATTCAGCAACTCGGCCGTGAGCGAAGGGCTATCAATCCTTCCTCGGTACTTATTGGCAAACGCGTCTGCCCGAGCATGAGCCACAGTCCACGTTGCGGCGATCTTCGGGTCCTCCATCGAAGAAAAGAGGGCACTGAGATCCCATCGAACGGCTGGCGGCATAACTTCCACGGAAGACATACCATCATTATGAGGCTCGGAAGTTCCGGGATGGAGCCTGGATGCCTCGGTAATGTGATTTTTCGAGTCGAGAACTTGACTAGACAAATCCTTTGCGGAGGCTAAAATCTAAAGCCTCAGGAAAGTATTGGCTCAACCAATGAGTCACCAGCAAGAGGCTTCATGAGCGTCGCGATTCCTGAGGCATCGTGGTGGTGAGTCTTCCATAATGAATCCATGATCTCCAACGCGGCGTTGCTGCATAACCTCATCCCGAACCTCGAAGAGGTCTCGGGCGATGACCTCATCGTCATTTCGCCCATCGACGGATCAATATTGGGCAGCCTGAGGGTCGACACAATTTCCGAAATCGACGCCAAAATCGCCCAATCGGTCAAAGCTTTCCTCGAGTGGAGAGAGATCCCAGGACCCCGACACGGCGAGCTCGTTCGAATCCTTGGCAACAAACTGAGGGAAAGAAAAGAAGATTTGGCTCGACTCGTAACCCTCGAGTGCGGCAAGATACTCGAAGAAGGTCGCGGTGAAGTTCAAGAGATGATCGACATCTGCGATTTCGCAGTGGGAATCTCGCGCCAACTGTACGGACTCACGATCGCTAGCGAGCGTCAAAACCACGTGATGCATGAGAACTGGCTGCCGCTCGGCCCAGTTGGAATCATCTCCGCGTTTAACTTCCCGGTCGCGGTGTGGTCTTGGAACGCCGCCCTCGCCCTCGTATGCGGTGATAGCTGCCTCTGGAAGCCATCAGAGAAAACTCCCCTCGTCGCCCTTGCCTGCCAGGCAATCTTCGACGACGCCGCCCATGAATTCGGTGGAGTTCCTGAGGGCCTCAGCCAAATCATCCTCGGCGACTCCAAAGCGGGAACACAAATGGTCGACGACCATCGCGTCCCGCTCATCAGTGCCACCGGTTCTACCCGAATGGGTGGCAGCGTTGCACAAAAGGTCGCCGCCCGTTTCGGACGTTCTCTCCTCGAACTCGGCGGAAATAACGCGATGATCATCACCGAAACTGCCGACCTCAATGTTGCAATTCCGAGCATTCTTTTTGGTAGCGTTGGCACTGCGGGTCAGCGATGCACCACCACCCGCCGCGTTATCGTCCACCGCTCACTTTTCGATATCGTCTTCAACACTCTAAAAGGCGCCTATCTTTCAATTGGCGCAGCTAAGATCGGCAATCCCCTCGAAGCCGGAACCCTCGTCGGCCCACTCATCGACGAGTTGAGCTTCAAAGGCATGCAAAGCGCGCTCGAACGAATCAAATCCGAAGCCCTCGAAATCGTCGGCGGCGAGCGCGTTATGACTGAAGAATTTCCCGACGCGTTCTACGTCCATCCTTCGATCGTTAAGCTCGGCAAACAAACCGAAACCATCCACGCCGAAACCTTTGCCCCCATTACGTATGTCCTCCCTTACGACACCATCGAAGAGGCACTCCAAATCCACAATGCAGTTCCTCAAGGCCTCAGCTCTTCGATCATGACGACCGATCTCCGCGACGCAGAGTATTTCAAGCGGCATAGCGATTGCGGCATTGCCAATGTGAATATCGGCACTTCTGGAGCCGAAATCGGTGGAGCGTTTGGCGGCGAAAAAGAGACTGGAGGCGGACGTGAATCTGGCTCCGACGCATGGCGTGCCTACATGCGCCGCCAGACCAGCACGACCTTCTTCGGGCGCGAGAAACCCACTCTCGCTCAAGGCATCAAATTCGACCTACCATAGTAGGTCGAAAGTCCCTCTTTCGAATCCGAAAGAGGGATCATTTGGATTTGGCCCTCTTTTCGTGTAGCCTAAACTATAGCCTGGCGATTGCCGGTTAAGGATTATCTGTGATCACATTACTTTCAGCGATTTTTACTCTCCAACAAACTCCGAAGATAGACCCTAATGTTGAAGTACCCTCGACATCGGTTGTCAGAGCAGAGGATTTCGGCGTTCGAGCCCATACAAACCATTTGATCTTGACTGGACCTTTCCGAGGAAATAACATCAACCCCGATGCCCTCGAAGCAAATTCCGGAAAGCACCTTTTTGCTCCAGCTGGATACGGTCCAAGCTCAATCAGAGCGGCGTATAACCTCGCGTCAACCGGCGGTTCCGGTGCTCACGCTTGCGTACTTGCCTATCACTACAAGAATGCCGTACGAGACTTCAATATCTTTTCAACCACATTCGGATTGCCGACAGAACCATCGAGCAGCCAAACAGCATCGACTAACTCCGTTTTGCAGGTCGTCTATCAAGGTAGCACTGCTCCGACCACCAATACCGGCTGGAACCAAGAAGCAGCCCTCGACATCGAGTGGTCACACTCGATGGCACCAGGGGCCAAGATCTATTTGGTAGAAGCCTATTCAAATAGCTTCACGGACCTCAACGCTGCCATCAAAAAGGCCGCCGCTCTGCCCGGCGTCCGATCGGTATCTATGAGCTTCGGGGCCACTGAATTCTCCGGAGAAACCGCATACGAATCGAACTTTGTTCAACCAGGAGTCGTCTTCTTTGCGTCAACCGGTGATGTCGGAGGCCAGCACTCATGGCCAGCTCTATCCCCAAGCGTAGTCGCCGTAGGTGGAACCACGCTCACTGGCTCGGGCTCTTCATGGTCTGAATCAAC
>JAYVXG010000691.1:0-3088 GCA_043785475.1 Armatimonadota bacterium | reverse complement strand
TACTCTTGACCCCAAACCTCGGCAAGCAACTGGCGGTGGGTAACGATTTTCCCCGCATGCTTGATCAACGTAATCAAAAGCTTGTATTCCAAGGGCGTGAGCTTGACCTTATCGCCAAAAATATAAACGTCCCGCGTCGCCATATCCACTTTCAACGACCCAGACTCGAAAACTGGAGACTCACTCGCGGCCTGAGCCAGCGACTCGCGACGCAACACAACTCGAATTCTCGCCATCAACTCCGCGACGCCAAATGGCTTCGTCACGTAGTCGTCCGCGCCCGATTCAAGGCATTGGACTTTCAAGTGCTCCTGCCCGTTTGCGCTGAGAATAATGATCGGAATCGTGGACCACGTCCGAACGTTTTGAACGACTTCTAAACCGGAAATATCGGGCAAACCAATGTCGAGCAAAATAACATCGGGATGATGATGCGCCACCGCTTTGATTCCGTCCTGGCCCGTCCCTGCTTCGACTGCGGTCAATCCCGCTTCCTGAAAGGCAATCGAAAGCATCCGGCGAATCGCCGGATCGTCTTCAATCAGAAGGATCGTTGCCTTTCGTTTGCCAATAGAAGTGTCTTCCATTAATCCGTCTAATGGGTTTAGCACAGTGCTCATAACGTCTCATAGGACCTTCCCCGCCTCTCATTGAACGAGACGCTTTGTCCAAGCCTTGTTGAATTTTATGCCAAAACAGGGCTTTCGCACACCCTTAAGGATTTTCTCTAACGAAATTCATACAAACTTCCGACGTCAAATCAACCCAACCAATCGGGCCAAAAACCTGGCAATACCGCCAGTCTCCCGGAGCCTTAATAAAAGCAGGAATCTATTTTGTCGGAATTTCGACTTTCAGATTGTTGGAAAACTTCTGGGTCGCCTTAGCTTTGACCAGTTCTTCCGTTGCCAATTTCCCGGCCAGAGCCTTCAAGCCTTCGCTCAAAACGTGGCCATTTAATGTCACGACTTCTTTCGTCGAATCAACGTCAATGAGGTTCCCATCCGCGTTTAGTTTAGGGTCCGCATTCAAAGCATTCTTGATTCTTGGAGTCAACTGTGTCGCCGCACTAAGATTCTTTGTTGCTTCTCTCGCCTCATTGGCTCCATTATCTATGCTCTCCTTTATGGTCTTGGAAGCGTTAATTGAATTTTCTCGAAGATCACTTTTAGCCCCATCTGCCGTCTTATCACATCCCTGGGCCGAAAGTGCCAACAAGGCACCAAGTGCTATTTCGTGGTATTTCATGGTCGCGCTTCATTACTGTAGCCTAATACTTAGCTACCGGATCGCTGCAGTCCATCGAATCTTTCAAAGAGCTCGTTAAATTCTTATCTTCCCGGGCGAGTTGTTTGCGCTTATCCATTCGCGCAAGGATTTGCTTCCCCAGATAGGTGAACAAGACACTCGTACCCGCCGATATCGCCGAAACTAAAACTGCCTTCTTGAGGGATTTTGAGGTTGCCATACGAGTCCCTACGCCAGTCCAGCCGAGATTCATACAAAAGGAAAGAAACTGGGGGAAACATTCTAATTCAAATCTAACGCCAACGCGACACCTATTGCCGGGCGATTTGGCGGACACTGTGAATTACAGTCATAACGACATGGAACAGGGGAGTCCATCACACCAAATCACGTTCTGAGGAGTTCATGATAACCACAACTAAGGACCAAACCTTCGATGAAGTCTACAAATGGTCGTACCGCAAGGTGCTCAATTTTGCGAAACGACTCTGCAATAATTCCGAGTTGGCCGAAGATGTGACTCAAGAATCATTTCTCCGAGCCTACGCCGCATTCGATACCTGCCGCGATGATGCGAGAATCGAAAAGTGGCTCATGCGCATTGTCCACAACGTTTTTGTCGACACCAAACGCCGAGAGAAAAGACGAATCTGCGCCATCTGTGAATCCTTCTTCCCCGACGACGGCTTCCTCGACCAAGTCGCCGACACCAAACAAACCATCGAAGAAGTCCTCACCGGCAACAATTGCGACCCCGTCGTGGCGCAAATCATCGCCTCGCTCAAACCTCAATCCCGAGAGCTTCTTTATATGGTGTACGTCGACCAACTCCCGCACGAAGAAATCGGACGCCGTCTCGGAGTCGGTACCGGCGCCACCCGCTCACGAGTCCACCGCCTCTGCCAACACCTCAAACGAGCCATCCTCATCCAAAAACTCGGCCCGGTATAGCTCGAATTCGGCTCTAGCCTATTCCGGGCGTCGACTTCTTACGATTCATTTTGTTCATCACCCGGTCGAGGTATTCACACTCTGGCATCTTCATCGCCTTAGTGATGAAATAATAGACCCACATCGCCACACAGAACACGAATCCGGTTATGAACAGGGTGGCAATTTTATGCCCTAACATCATTCCAGCCAACGGCGTGAAGGTGACGACTGCGCATACAACAGCGACTGCTAGCGACGCCATAACCGACTTGGCAAATGTGAGATAGAGGCCAGGAAAGTCCATACCGCCGACCCTTTTTGCCGCTACAAAACACAGGGCAAACACCATGATGATAGGAGCAATGGACCCCGCCAATGGTAGGGCGAAGTAGCCCATGGGAGTTTGTATCCCTATCAGCAATAAAATGACAAAGAGACCGGTCGTTGCCGTGCCGATGATCACCGGTGTTTTGGTATCGTGCATCGAATAGAAGGCTCGCATCAGGACGGGGTGCAGACACCAAGCCCAAATACCAATGCAGAACAGTCGAAGGCACGTAGCAATCTGCAAAGTTTGCTCGACCGAAACCCGGTTACTTAGATAGAGTCCGGAACTAATTTGTGGAGCCAGAACCGCAAGCAAAACCGAGATCGGAACCGTTAAATAGATCACGGTCCGCATAGTTCGGTCTAATTGGTTGCGAAATAGGTCCATCCGATCTTGGATAAAGAATTGGGTCAATACCGGGAAAACTGCAATTGCTAGAGATTGACCGAGGATTCCCAAGGGAGCCTGCATCAATTTGGTACTGAGGTCCAGGACCGAATTCGTTCCGTCCGGAAAATGGCTGCCGAACGACTGCATGATCATTCCAAATACTGCAGGCAATGACAATCCCAAAATAAC
>JAYVXG010000690.1:0-3090 GCA_043785475.1 Armatimonadota bacterium | reverse complement strand
TTAAGGGCGGGGCCGAGGATGTTCTCGAAACGATCCACTCGCTCATGCCATCGATCCCGATCTATGCCGCCCAATTCAATGCGGTAAAAATTAGTTGGCTGAAAGGCCGCGACGTCCGCCCGCACTGGGTCAACAAGTTACCCCTGTCAAAAACGAAGCACTACCTTTACGCTCCGATTCTTGCCGATGTTTACGCCTCCTTCAATCTCACGGACTTTGACCTGATCATCACCCTTTCACATACCTTTGCCCACAATGCAAAGCCGCCAGTCGGCGCAGTTAATTTTTGCTACTATCATTCTCCTGCTCGGTCACTTTGGTATCCGGAGATCGACGGTCGAGCCGGGTCCGGGTTCATCCGGCAACGCATTATCAATCGGTTAAAGCGGCTAGACATGATCGCTTCTGCCAATCAAACGTATAGTGCTGCAAATTCGCGGACCACGGCAAAGCGTGTTGAGGCTATTTATGGTCACCCTGTCGACAAAGTGGTCTATCCGGGAGTTGATGTTGATAAATGGATAGATACTCCTCGAACATCGGATTCTGAAGGCTATACGATGTGGAGTCGCTTGATCCCATACAAGAAATTTGATCTCGCAATTGCAGCGGCGAAGATGGGCGGGTTCAAGTTGAACATCGTTGGATCAGGGCCGTACGAATCAACTCTCAAGAAACTAGCTGAGGGCGCGTCTAATATTCAATTTCATGGAAGACTGCCGGATAAGGACTTGAAATCACTTCTTAGCCAATCTCGAGGCGTGCTATTTCCGGCTTACGAAGACTTTGGAATCGTCCCGATTGAAGCGATGGCGGCTGGGCTCCCGGTTGTGGTTTTTGACAAAGGCGGGGCCTCGGAAACCGTCACCGAATCGTTTGGTGAACACATATCAGAACAGACCCCTGAGCAAATAGTTGATGCCATTCATCGAATGGAGGGCCGTCAATTTGACCCAGAGCAATTGAGATTACACGCAAAGGCATTTGGGCTGGAACGGTTCCAAACCGAGTTCGTTTCATGCATTGAAGAAGCAATTGAACGGGGAGCGAACCGCCGATCTTAGCCGAACTTGAGGTATACCCCTCTAAGCGGGGAAGAGCCTAATGAAGATTGACATAAAACTTTTGCGGGCATTTGAAGCAGAAATTGGTCGCGCTTCGAAAATTCTGATTGGCACCCATCTGAATCCGGATGGCGACGCCCTCGGCTCTGCCCTCGGGTTGGCTCTCTATCTCGAATCGCTTGGCAAAACCGTCGAAGTCCTCTGCCATCATCCGGCACCCAAGAACCTTCGTTTTCTGCCGACAGTTGATCGAGTACATCAGACTCCCCAATTAACCGACCACGATCTTGGCATTATTGTCGACCTTGAATCTTTTGAGCGTCTTGGAAGCACGGCCCCATACTTTGAAGCGATGTCCCGATTGGTGGTCATCGATCACCACGTTCCTCACGAGGAGCCCGGCGACCTGCGGCTGATCGATAACACCTCCGCGGCGACCGCTCTCATTCTCACGCGCCTGTTCGAAACCCTGAATGCGGAGATCACCGCCGACATGGCAACTTGTTTATACACGGGAATCGCGACGGACACCGGGTCATTCCGATTCCGAAACACATCCTCGGATGCGCTCTCCGCGGCGGCATTGTTACTTGAGAAAGGTGCGAATCTGGAGCTTGTATCTGAAGAGATTTTCCAGAATCGCCAGCTTTCTTCGGCCCGTCTGCTGGGTCACGCGCTCGAGACGATGAAGCTTGATGTCGACGATCGATTGGCTTGGGGATGCCTCAGCTTCCGAGACTTCGAATGGGCGATGGCCACCGACGAGGATACCGAGGGGTTTGTCAATGAACTATTGAGCATCGAGACGGTGCAGATTGCTGCGCTCCTGCGTGAGGCGGTGCCAGGCAAGATTCGGTGTTCGTTGCGCAGTCGTCGAGGATTCGACGTGGCCACCGTTGCCCGTGAGTTTGGCGGTGGCGGACACAAGAACGCGGCCGGTTGCAATTTTGAAGGAAGCTTGGACGACGCGGAACATCAATTGATTGAGGGGATGCGCAAATGTTTGGCATCGTCCTGATCGATAAACCGCTCGAATTTACGTCCCACGATGTTGTCGGGAAGCTTCGCCGGAAGTTTAATACGAAGCGGATCGGCCACGCGGGAACCCTGGATCCGATGGCAACCGGATTGCTGGTCGTCGCGGTTGGCCCTGCCACGCGGTTTCTCCAGTACCTCCCACTTGAACCCAAGGTTTACCGCGCGGTTGTTCGATTTGGGGTCACCACCGACAGTTTTGACTCGGAAGGCGAAATCCTGAGCGAAGCTCCGATCCCTCATGACTTTGCCGCTCAGATCAAGACCATTGTTCCGACGATGCTTGGATTGCAAGAACAGATTCCGCCCATGTTCAGCGCGGTCAAAATCAACGGTCAGCCTTTGTACAAATTGGCTCGGCAGGGGATCGAAGTCGAACGTAAATCGCGAACCATCCATATTGAGCGAATGGACCTATTGGATATTGGTGATTCGACAATCGAGATCGAAATCGAGTGTTCGGGAGGCACGTACGTCCGAACCATAGCTCAGGATCTTGGCGAAAAACTGGGGTGCGGAGCGTACCTTCAGTCCCTTGTTCGAACCCAAATCGGCCGCTTTTCACTTGCGAATGCCAAATCGCTTGATGATGTTATGATTGAGGACCTTATCCCGCTAAAAATTGCGTTACAGCCAATGCAAATTCGCTTACTTTCGGACCTCGAGACGATGAGAGTGCGAAATGGCGGAAGTGTGGCCAACCTGATTGATGCGACCGACGAATTTGTCGCCCTCGCCGAGCCCAGCGGCGAAATCATTTCGGTAGCTGCAGTTCTTGGCAACGTGTTACAACCCGAATGCGTTATTCCTACAGAGGCACTCAATGCAGCTCTTTGAACCCGCAAAACCGCTCATTGTTCGCGCCCAATTACTCTGGACGGCGGCTTGGGTATTTTGCACCGGAGTTGGGGTGTTTCTCCATGCGGATAAACATGGGCACGGCACACACCAACAACTCGGCCTGCCGCCTTGCCCCAGCGTGTTGCTCTTC
>JAYVXG010000689.1:0-3097 GCA_043785475.1 Armatimonadota bacterium | reverse complement strand
AAGGCACAACCAACCGTGGAACAACAACGACGGCTCGCAGCGAGTTGTGGTGGGGGCAATTGGGTGTCGGACACCACTATCAATCGGACATTCCATTGCGCATGAAGTTGGTCACTGGACGGCCAGCAACGGATATCTCGCCGTTTCAGGTGGAGCTGTCGGGTGCGACTCTGCTTTTGGCAATGCAACAATTGGGGCCGGCGGAGAAGTCGTTCACATACTCCCTCACGGACTTGATCACATGTCCGGCGATCACCAAGGGTACGCGATGTCGGTTTGCCCGCCAAAAGAACCATTTAGTTCCGGCCGAGCAATGGAGCGTAATAGCCTAATCTATGCCTTTGGGCATACGACGGTCGTTTGCTCGGTTCGATATCGCCAAGGAGGCTCTTGGCAGGGGGCCGCCACCGCCTTGAAAGCAAATCGTCCCGTTGTTGTCGCCGATTGGACCTCAAGCGGATTGGCAACGACCCTCGATGATCAAGCCAGCGGCACGTACGCTCAGGCGCAGCGCACCTTGTCCAATCTGGGCGCACATCCACTCCTTCTCGATCTCCAATCGTTCCGTGAAGACATTCCAAGGGCATTGGACGAGGCTCTTGATTGGTCGATGGGACGCATCGCCGGAAATCTCAACTCAGGCCTCTTTAGTTCCTGAACTTAGGGTTGGACTTGCGGGTCTAGAACATCGCTAGGAAATCCCCCGCAATGCCTTGACTGGTCACTACAACATCTCACGCAGTGGCTCGCCACAAAGACAATTGCTGAGGATTCAGTTCAGCAAACTCGTCAATTGGATGATCTTCTCGCATAAGTGATTTGGATTGTCTCTATTTTTTGTAACATATTGATTTGCGGCGACAAAAAAGGCCTCTTTTTGGATGTCCCTCCCAAACCATAAGTCAGATAAATCGATATTAGGAAGTTCCTCGGCAAATAGTAGGAAAATGGTCCACCGTTCAACAAGGTCGTCTATATTCTTTGAGGACAAATCTGGAGGACAGATGTAGAATTCAGACTTGCTTTTATCAAAGACCACCCCGACTTCGTCCGGATCCAGCGATTCAGGGTGCCTTTTGATAACAAGCCTGTTTCTATAAGAAATTTGCATGTCCTGTTCCTTTTGGCGAGCCACGTTGTGGGCGGGGTTAACCTCGCAAAATTTTGGAGACCGTTGTGGCCTGCTTACCCGACCATCTACGAAGTTGCAAGGATAAGCAGGAAAAGACATCAATCACCGTTCGATTGTATTCTACAGCGGTCTGCCCTCAGGCGTTGAAAAGTATTGACATTTGATGTCTCCCTCAACTCCTTGAACGGTCCAGTTCGCCGAAGACCATCGGTATTTCTTGTGATGGAACGTAGAAAAGGTGAGACAGTGAGAATGCCAGAACGTGCGAAAGGACTTTCGTTTGCTAAGGTTCGGCTTTGCTGGGCGATCCATCGCTTTGTCTTTTTACCAAATGCTTCAGATGTTACCCGACCTTCTGCTTGTCCTTTCAGCTTAGCCCTCCGTCGCTCGGGACTCGCTTCGGCGGACAAGCAGAAGGTCGGGTAAGCAGGCCACAACTAATTTAACCCCGCTCACTTCAGTGACTCGTCGACCCCGATCATCAGTAACCGAGAGCGGCTTGCCGCAAACTAACTTGCTGTGATTCGTCGTCTAGTTTTGTGGCTTTTTTGGCAAAGACGAAGAAGCAGGGTGGCGATACTCCGTGATTATGGAGCCAAATGCGGGAGGTATGAATCCCTGATTCTTTTTAAGGAGGGTGACGGACTCTGCCTGCAATTTTGGATTCCGTGAGGCTTGTAATGCTCGAAATGACGCTAGCTGAAGGTCATAATTATTTCCAGCAAGGAGAAATTTGAAGAAAGCGACAAACTTTGGTTCAGACGATCCCCGTAGAGCAAAACATAGAAACTCCTTTCGGAAGACAACATTCGGAACGTTTTCAACATGAAAGGGAATGGCGAGGCGATGGTCATTTGGCTTTGCTTTTCGATAATAGTATAGCCATTTTGCCGATGCCCACGCCGTCCGATGATCCTTAGTTAGAATGTCGGTCAAGCACTCCTTTTGATCTTTGGGGGGAGCGCTCAATTGAAGTGCTAGAATCGACGCCAACATCATCATCTGCACCTCGAAATCACAGGGAGGAAGGTCGGTTCCGTTAAACACTCTGGGCAGCTGCTTCCGCTACTACTGCTACCGCCTCCTTTCGATTTCGGCTTTAGCCCTTTTTTATCAATTGGTAGTTCGCTGAATCCGCAAGTCCCGAGGTCACCCATGAGGTTTTCCGGTCGGGACTTTAGGTTGTCTTCCATCGAATCAATTATTCCTGAATCAATGAGCATACTTCTAATCCAGCTACTGCAATTATAGGAATCAACATTATATCTCCCCGTTCCATGCCCTCCTTGTTGGCGATTTAGGCTGTCTTGGCGAGCCACGTTGTGGGCGGGGTTAACTTCAAATTTCCCACAACTGGTTGTGGCCTTCTTACCCGACCATCTACGAAGTTGCGAGGATAAGCAGGCCACAACTAATTTAACCCCGCTCACTTCAGTGACTCGTCCTAAGGTCTAGTGGCTTGTCCTTGGAGCGAAAACAAATTGTTTACCTGATCTTGCTTCCAGGGCTTTCAGGAGGTCTGTGCACCTCTCGACCTGAGCCTCAAATCTGAGAGTTCGCTTATCCGAGAATACAATCAGAAATTCCATCGGCTTGCTTCCTGGATTCAAGTAAAGAGATTTGATTTCGACGATGTCCGCGAACTTGCCTTCAATCCTCAATTTTCCGCCCCGATTGATGCCTCTAACCATCCCGTTGCGAATCTCGACTGAAGCGCCAAAGCGGTGCCAAAAGATGTTGAGGGGGACAAATAGCATGAAGCCTGTAAACAATATAAGTGGCACAAAAATTAGCCAAGCCATTGTTACCCTATAGCCTATGAACAGGTTCACCAAAGAGTAAATGAAAATCAGGCCGAATCCAACCCCGAAATAGCAGAATTTCAAAAGCGCACCTGTGTTATGGCGAAACACCAGTGGCGGTTCGTAAGGCGTGGCGTTCATGGCTTCAAAGATGATAATCGTG
>JAYVXG010000688.1:0-3111 GCA_043785475.1 Armatimonadota bacterium | reverse complement strand
TGGCGGCTTCGATGATGTTCATTGCCCCAATTGTGATCCTATTCTTCTTCGCACAAAAGACATTCATCCAGGGGATTTCGACGACGGGCGGAAAATAGGTAATGACTAACAAAGAGTTTTACGAAGAGAATGGGTATGTAGTCGCCCGCGGGATTTTTGGTACCGCCGAAGTTGCGGAACTGGAAATGGATTTTGATCGAATTGTTCGCCAGATTTCTGAATCCGGCGAGAACATCAATGCCCGTTGGTCCGGACCAGAAGTCGACCGAATTGGCGCCACCGAAATGTTTGTCGCTCATACGCACAACGTCCAACAATTTTCGGCAAGCTGGCACCGTGCATTCCTGAATCCAAAGTACCTAGCTTTGGTCCAAGAAGTCTTAGGCGAAGACATCATGCTTCACCACAGTAAACTCTTTCAGAAACCTGCCGAAAAAGGCGCAGCGTTCCCCATGCATCAAGACTGGGAATATTTTCCAACCCTCCATGACACGATGATGGCCGCCATTATTCACGTAAGCCAAGCAACCGAGGATATGGGATGCTTTCGCGTTTACCCAGGTACGCACAAATTAGGAAGAATCGGTGGAACTACCGGAAACAAGGAGCCCGATTTGTTAAGTAAATATCCAATCGAAGGTTCAACCCCGTTAATTGCGCAACCTGGCGACGTCGTCCTTTTTCACTATTGCTTGATCCATGGATCACTTCCCAATACGTCGCAGAGCATTCGAAAAACCGTCCTGGCTCAGATGCACAGTGGAAAAGACAAAGTCGAAGAAGGGAATAAACATCCAAACGCACGGTTAACATTAAGTGGCTGGAACTATCATTCCACCCGCGGAACCGCGAATAATGATTAGGAATCAATGCAGTACTCGATAGTCGGCACAGATGGGAACCAATACGGCCCAGTAGATTTAGTGACCCTTAAGAAATGGGTTTCGGAAGGCAGAGTCTTACCCAATTCACAGATAACGGATAACTTGTCCAATCGGACCGTTATAGCATCGCAAATGCCTGAACTCGGATTGATCAGCCAGTTTGCGAGTCCGCCTCCCTCTATTCACACTCAATACCCTAGATCGGGGATGAATTATCAACCAGCGCCCGTTATCCAAGGGTCCGTGATTGGGTCTGTCGTATTTCGAGTGACCTTCGCGGTTATTATCAGCTTGATATTCCCAGTCGGCGGAATCATCAGCTCCTGCTACGCGGTCTTCTATGCCATTCGAGCCTTTGTAAACAAGGATCCCAACGGAATTTGGTGCCTGGTCTTAGCGCTACTTTGCGCAGTCTGGGTTGGTTTCTGGACTTTGTATAAAGCGGCAAATAAATTGCCTACTAATTAAATTGAAAGTGTCACGGCGCTAGGCGATGGATTACCCATTCGTCGCCTCGCTTCACGTAACAAAATCGGTCATGAAGCCGAGCTTTTCGGCCCTGCCAAAATTCGAAATAGGTAGGCGTGAGCCGGTACCCGCCCCAGTGCCCAGGGCGATCAATTGGTTCGCGTTCGAGAAGCTCTTTCACATTTGCCTCAAGTTCCTTGCGACCGTTAATAATTTGGCTTTGAGGGCTACTTGCGGAGGTAGCTTGACTCTCCCGGGGGCGAGATGCAAAGTAATGATCAGACTCAGCTTCCGATACTTTCTCTACGGTGCCTTCAATCCGAACTTGACGTTCAAGAGCGCCCCACCAGAAACAGACTGCTGCAAGTTTATTTTCCGAGAGGTCACTTCCTTTTCGGCTGAGGTAATTCGTGCAAAAGACAATCCCAGAGTCAAGTTCCTTCAATAAGACCATGCGAGCCGATGGTATGTTATTTGCATCTGAGGTGGCAAGGGTCATTGCGGCTGGCTCAATAATATTGGCAGCGCGAGCATCCTCAAGCCACTGACGAAGCTGGATAAAAGGGTCTGCGTTTAAACTCTTGAGATCAAGTTTTCCGGACAGATACTCCGAGTGGCGGTCGTCAAATATCGTCATATATCGATTCTGACAGAATTGCCATCAGCTAAAATTATCGAGTGCCAGAACTTCCTGAAGTTGAAACCGTTCGTCGAACGATTGAACGAGCCTTAGTTGGAAAGAAAATCGTTGAGGCTGAAATTGTCCCAGATGAAATCGTCCTTAAGGGTCATTCGCATGAGTTCGTTCAAAACGCAATCTTAGGCAGGACCGTCGTCGCGGCGGGACGGAAAGGGAAGTATTTCTGGTTAGAACTCGATGAAAAGCCGTGGCTCTTTGCACATCTTGGCATGGCGGGTTGGCTGAGAGAAATGGGAGAGCCCACCATCCGACTCCGAGAACACGGAGAAGCTCTCATGGAGGACGAAACCGGACGCCCTCGATTCTTAAAAATGATGCTGACTGCTGACGACGGAAGAAGGATCGCGATGACAGATGGTCGCAGGCTGGCCAGAATCTGGCTGTGTGGCTCGCCAGAGGAAGATTCCGCTATATCGAAGTTAGGACGAGATTGCTATTTGGATCTGCCGTCCGCGCAAGAAATCCAAGCACGAATTGGCAAGAAAAATGCGCCGATAAAAGCTATTCTTTTGGATCAGGCTATTTTCGCGGGCATTGGCAACTGGATTGCGGATGAGGTCCTTTATGCGGCAAGAATCCGCCCATCTCGTATCGGATCAAGTCTTTCGTTCCAGGAGATCGAGAAGTTGAGGGAGGCCATTCGCAATGTTGTTGACTACTCTGTTAGCGTTGGCGCGGACAAAGCGCAGTTCCCAGCATCTTGGCTTTTTCACGCTCGCTGGGGAGGCAAAAAAGGCGAAGAAATGGTCGACGGTGAGCAAATAATTCGAGAACAAATCGGTGGAAGAACTACAGCCTGGATTCCCACTCTACAAAAGTAGTTCTCTGGCCACTTGCCGCTTGTGAATTCTGGGGTTTCTCTTTACAAACCTAAGTATTTACCGTATGCTGGTCGGTGTATGGAAGCACCTCCCAATTACTCTTAATATCCCCGCTCTAACCAACAGGGAAGCCTTGGCGGTGGAAACCGCGGTCCAGGCGTCTATTTTGAAATGATCGGCGAAGCGTTCACCGCGATGTTTCGAAACCCCAAAATATACCTTGGTGCAGGAGGAATCG
>JAYVXG010000687.1:0-3120 GCA_043785475.1 Armatimonadota bacterium | reverse complement strand
TCGACGTCTTGGATGGCGAGGAAGACCTTAAGGCAATTGATTTGGGATTATTGCTTGAACGGGGTCCATGCAGCCTCCTATTTTTTAACCAGGAAGTCCAAGTTGATGACGAGCCTAAAGTCGTGTTTGCCACTGACCACTCCGACCAAGCCGCCGCCAACCTTGAACAGTTTAAGCGCTTGAAGCCGGTTGGGTTTGGCGGAGCTATGGTGATTTCAGAAGACGAGTCGAACCCTTCCGGCGTCCTCAACCATGAGTTAAATCAGAAGTTCTTGGCCCGAATGAAAAGCGCGGTCCAAGCGACCCAGGCAAACGTTATCATCGCCAATTATGACTTTCAGAACCTGAGTCAAAAATCTTCTCAGCTCTCCAATATCCTCAAACTAGTACTCCAAAACAGGTGTCATGTACTGGTTCTCAAAACTTAATGACTGCTCCAATAAACCCCACATGTATTGCCCTGGTTAGTCACAAGACGCCGGGGCATTTTTTTGAATCAGGGCATACGGCACTAGGAAAGCGAACCTCATAAGTGCGAGCGGGTACCCTTAACACTGATCTGTTTGGTTGGAGCCACGCGTGTTAGATATTCAACAATTATTGTCAGTCTTGCCTCACCGATATCCCATTCTTCTTGTTGACCGAATCCTTGAGATAAGCGAAGACAACAAGAAGTGCAGGGGTTTGAAGAACGTCTCAATCAATGAGCCGTTTTTTCAAGGGCATTATCCCGGCATTCCGATTATGCCCGGCGTTCTCATTATGGAGTCGATGGCCCAAGTCGGAGCCGCGCTTTTGATGACCAACCCTAAACTGGTTGGAAAGATTCCGCTCATCGGCGCCATTGAAAATGCCAAGTTTCGACAAATTGTGCGACCCGGCGACCAATTAATTCATGAAGTTGAGATCTTATGGGTGAAAGGACACGTCGGAAAGATGAAAGGATTTGCCACGGTTGACGGCAAGGTCGTTGCTGAGATGGTGATGCTCTTTAAGATGGTTGACAGGGAAGGTTAGTTGGCGACGATACACCCGCTCGCTTACGTTAATCCAAAGGCAGAACTTGCCGACGATGTCGTTGTCGGACCATTTTCTTACATAGAGGCCGGCGCCGTGATTGGGGCCGGAACGGTGATCGACTCCCACGCGACCGTAAAACATTCCACGACTGTTGGTAAGGACAATTATATTGGTCAAGGCGCTGTACTTGGTGGCAACCCGCAGGACAGAAAGTACGATGACCAGCCAACTTTTTTGACTATCGGCGACCGCAACGTTTTCCGCGAATATGTGACCGTTCACCGCGCAACGGCCGAAGGAAAGTCAACGATTATTGAAAACGACTGTTTTCTCATGGCGTATAGCCACATCGGACACGACTGTCATGTCTACGATCGGGTGACGATTGCAAACTCGGTAGCGGTTGCCGGGCATGTCACCATTGAAGAGTTGGCCAACATCGGCGGCATGTCGGGAATTCACCAATTTTGTCGAATCGGAAAGGTTGCGATGGTCGGCGGATTTACAAAAATCACTCGCGACGTACCTCCGTTTTGCCTCGTCGACGGGATTGAAGAAGAAGTTCGCGATATTAATGCGGTCGGACTTCGCCGGCTTGGGGTCACTCAGGACGAGCGGCTGGCCCTGCATAAGGCGTGCAAACTGCTCTTTAAGTCCAAAATTGGTCTGACCAATGCTTTGGAGATCGTCCGCGAAGAGGTCATGCAAACCGAGGAAGTGAAGTACTTGGTCGCATTCGAAGAGCGCCGCTTTAATGGTCGCAACGGTCGCGGCGACCAACGCTGATGCAAGTCCTTTTTTGTGCGGGAGAAGCGTCGGGCGATCTGTACGCGGCCTCACTTGCGAGCGAACTCCTTCGTCTCGATCCTACCGTTCGCATCGGCGGCATCGGCGGTGCCCGACTGGCCCAAATCGCTAACGAACCGCTCATTGCCGACTCCAGCAAGTGGGGCGCAATCTCAATCGTCCAATCTTTTCGCGAGGGATTCAAGGTCCTACGCCATTACCATGCCTTCAAACGGGCCCTGCGCACGAGCGAGCCCGGAGTGTTTGTCCCTATCGATTTCGGATTCGTAAACCTGAAATTCTGCCGCGCCGCTAAGGAAGCGGGATGGCAAGTGGTTTACTTCGTTCCGCCCGGCTCGTGGCGACGCGATCGGCAGGGCGCCGATATGCCTGGTCTCACCGATGCGGTCGTCACACCGTTTCCATGGAGCGCAGAGATATTAAAGGAGATGGGGGCCAACGTGCACTTCTTTGGGCATCCGCTCAAGCAAATTCATAAAGAGCTCATCGAAACTGATTTCGATCGTTCGGGACTGGCCGTACTACCTGGCTCGCGCCGAAGCGAACTGGAACAACTCGTTCCCATCCTCAATCCCGCCTTGGCCGATTATCCCAAATCCGCTCAACTTCCGGTTCCGCCAAACCACATTCCTTTCCTGCAGCAGAACTGGCAGCGCAAAAACGATTCGATCATTGATGGTCGCCAAACCGGTGCCGTCATGCGTGCGCTCCGCACCAGCGAAGCGGGAGTGATCTGTAGCGGAACCGCTACCCTCGAAGCCGCCCTCGCCCAAAGCCCGATGGTGGTGGTCTACAAAGTCTCCCAGTTGGTGGTTCTCGAATCAAGGATTATCGGCTTCAGACCTCCCCCGTTCGTCAGCCAACCCAACATCCTGCTTCAGCGCGAAGTCGTTCCAGAATTGATCCAGGATGGTCTATCGGTGGAATCATTGAAGTGGGCGCTGGGCGAAATTCAAACACCATCGGTGGCAGAGCGACAACGCCTGGGCTTTGAGGAGATCAGCGAGTTGCTCGGTGGCGACGAGTGTATCACGAAGACGGCCGAGCTGATATTGCAGATACGGTAGACGCTGCCTCCGTAGCCCGAAAGGATGTGCCGACAAGTGTAGGAATAAACACCATGTAGCGATGATTAAGCTGTGGAGGCTACAACAAAAGTCCAAATACCGCCGCCAGCCCCCTCATCTTCATAATGCCGGACCTCAGGCATCGTGTATGACGACCGTGTCCCCACCAACAAACTGCTTTTCTAACCAGGGATGCCGGTGAGGAACGGACCGGATGCGTCGATTG
>JAYVXG010000686.1:0-10117 GCA_043785475.1 Armatimonadota bacterium | reverse complement strand
TCGTTGAGCGCCTCAATTGTTTGGCGTTCAAGTGTGTGTTTTAATCCGCCGCCATCTACGATTGGGGTGATTTTGACGTTCGCGACCAGTTTAAGTATCTCGCTAAAGGCGTATTTTTTGTTTTCGAGGACTAGATAGATATCGGCCCCACCGACGCCAAGGGCGTCAACTTTTCCGTCGAGCTCGGTAAAAAGGTCGCCGAACTTCTTCATGTCACCGTCGGTGCCTCGCCTTTCGAGAAGAAATTTCTCGCCGAGCATTTCGACTTCGTCTTTCTTGTCACGTTTGCTCGTGCCAAGGCTAATGGAAACGACGGTTTTCATTTTATCTAGAACACGGCAACAGCTTCGATCTCAACGTCTACACCGCGAGGAAGGCCTGCGACCGCGACGGTTGATCGAGCAGGCGGAATGGTTCCCATCGCTGCTCCGTAAATCTCGTTGACGGTAACAAAGTGGTCCATTGAAGAGAGGAAAATTGTGGTCTTGACAATATTTGAAAAGTCCAACCCTGCGGCCGTGAGGACAGCCTTCATGTTGGCGATGACTTGGGTAGTTTGCTCTCGCAAATCTCCACTCACGAGGGTTCCATCTGGGCGAAGTGGAATCTGGCCACTCATAAAGTAGAAGTCTCCACTGGCTTTTATCGCTTGACTATAGGGACCGATTGCCGCCGGCGCGTCGGAAGTCGAAATAACCTCTCTTGTCATGCATTCGATAATACCTATTTGACGGTTAGCTCCAAACAGAGAAAGGGCGCCCAAATTGGACACCCCGGTTTTTTGGTCAGACAAAGACCTTGTTTAGACTACGATTATCGCTTCATATTAATGAGCTCTTGAAGCAGTTCATCAACTGTTGTGACGACCTTGGTGTTGGCTTGGAAGCCACGTTGGGTAACGATAAGATCCGTGAATTCGCTTCCAATATCAACATTTGATTGCTCAAGGAAACCGGTGTTCAGGATGCCTCTCGAACCAGTTCTTGGGAGACCAATCAATGCTTTTCCACTATTGTCAGATTCCAGGAACATGTTGTTTCCGGATCGTTCCAGTCCCTCTGGATTGCTGAACCCAGCCATGGCAATCTGCGCGATGGGTCGAGTAAGACCATTCGTAAAGATCCCGGTAATGATTCCGTCTTGCGAAATCGCAAAGTTCTGAAGTGAGCCAGGAGCAAAGCCATCTTGATCAATTGCATTGACCTGCGACGCCCCGGTGAGTTGTGAGACCGCATTAAAATTTAGGCCAATTGTGAAGGGAGCGTATGGAGTGCCAACTGGTGGAGCTACCGTAACTTTGTTGTCAGTGCCAACTGGGAGTGCCGTAACTCGCTTACCTGAAGTATCGAAGTACATGCGTTCGTTTCCGGCCGATGCACTGGAACCCATCAAGGTTCCGGTACCGGCGGGACCTTCCCACACTTGCCAGTCAAAGCTTGAATTTGCGCCAGCGGGAGGAGTACCTGCGGGCGGGTTTTGATGGTTGGTCATAACTAGGTTCAAGTCGTGAGAACCGCCGAGTGAATCATATACACGGATGGACGAAGTCACTGTATCAGCAGGAACAGACGCCGCGTTCAGGTTTCCTGCCCAAATAGCTTTCGAGGTCACTTGAACAGAATTGAGCGAGTTCGGTATTTGCACGTAATCTGTTGCACTCAGGGCTTTCGTTGCGTCGATGATGCCAAGTGAGTCTGCTTTCCAGCCTAGAACGCGTTCTCCGGTAGCGGCTTGAACAAGGTTTCCTGATGAGTCAACCTGGAATGAACCGTCCCGCGTGTAACCCATACGCTGAGAATTCGAAGTTACGAAGTAGCCGTTCCCTTGAATCGCAAGGTCAGTCTGGCGATTCGTTTGGTTCAACGCACCTTGATTGTTGTTCATGTCGGTGGCCGAAACGGAAACACCAAGTCCGAACTGAATCGGATTGACGCCGCCTCTTCCCCCGGTGGCTCCCGATGCGCTTCGAGAAGTCTGCGACATCATTTCCGCAAAGCTGACCCGTGAACTCTTGAAAGCAGTCGTGTTAACGTTGGCCAAGTTGTCGCCAATAACGTTCATTCTTGATTGTTGCGCCTTGATCGACGCAACGCCTGATAGCATAGCTTGTAGCATTTTATTAATCCCTTAGTTTCTTTGTCTGTGTGAATCGAAGCAAATTGTCTACTTGCTTCTCAGGCTTCCCGAGAGATTAATCTTGAGTCCAGCCTTCTCCACTATAGTTTTTGGTCGAATATCGATAATCTGTAGGGTTAAACCACAACAGCACTATCAATATTAGTGAATACATTGTCTGTTAGGCTTTCTCTGTCCACGGCAGTGATAACGGTCCGATTCTTAATACTTACAACCAGAGCAGCATTGTCGACGAGCACGAGGGATTCTTTGCATCCTTTTGCCGCCGCTTTATCTACTCCGCCCATGACCCGGTCCCAGGCGGCTGCATCGAGTTCGATGTTGCGGCTTGCCAATCGTGTTTGGGCATGACTACTCACTTTCAATCGATCCTGAAGAATCGATTTGAACTCATCCAGGTTCGCTGGTTGGTTCTTGACCGGTGTAGTCGGCTGGTTGCTGAGTAGCTCTGATATTTTTGAATTCTGAATCTGATCCATTGGGTCTCTTAGCTGATTGAAGTAATTCCTCCGACAGGAAGCTGAAGCTTAACTCCAGCCGAGGTCAAGACATCTACCATGATGACACCATTGGCGACGGCAATGCCTGTTGCTTTTCCGGCAACTTTGGTAGAGCCGTTTTGACCACCAACTTCCTTGCCGATTAGATAGGCATAATCGGCCGGTATTGGATTGCTGCCCGAATTATTATTGCTAAATACATTTTGAATAGCATTTAGGCCGACGACAGAATTTGAACCATCTTTTTGCGTAATGTTTAACTTGACTACTCCGTCTGCTCCAACGGTCATTCCAGAAACGGTACCAGTAATGATTTGATCCCCAGAACTTGACGGGTTAGCATTGACTGCATCGACTTGCTTTCCGATGAGCGATTGGGCTTTCGTGAAGTCTCCTTGTGTTTGCAGGTTCTGCATCCCTTGGACTTGACCCAATTGCGAAATCTGAGCGTATAGCTCGCTGTCCTTCATGGGTTCCAGTGGGTTTTGACTGGCCATTTGCACGGTCAGCAAGTGAAGAAAGGTGGCCATATTGAGTCCAGCCGGCGCTTTTGGCGCTGGCGGAACAAAAAAGACATTTTTGTCAACTGTTGAAATGAGGCTACTCATTTTTCTATATCTCCATATCTAGTAGGGTTGTGATGGCTCGTTTCCGTGTGGGTTCTTCGATCGTTTCTTTTATTTCTCGATTGAAGGGTCCTGCATTTAGCGATGCCTTTTTGTCTTGTTGATTCTGGTGATGAGACTGGGCTTGGCTAAATTGCTGCCCTAAATTCATCGTGTCTGTGCTTGCTCCCCGCACTTCGATTCTGACTTGGCCAACGTTTCGGTCAGTCAAGGCACCGGCGAGATCGTTGCGCGATGCGTGCAGTGCCTGTCTTAGCGGTTCGTTCGAAGCGTTAAGGGTTGCCGTCAATCCCGTTATATCTTTTCGAATGTTAACCACTACGGAGCCAAGGTCGGGCGGATGCATTTCGACTCGCACTTCATTTCGAACGCTTTTGGCCGCCATTTCTTCAATTTTTTGCGTCAGGGTATCGACCACGGCTTGTCGCTCGGCGGTTGTCATCTGGTGGGCAGAAACGGGTGAGGATGTTTCAACAGCATCTTTGGTTAAAGCAGGTCCCTGCAAATCTGAAGCGGTAACTTGAGGGTCACCTTTTTGCTTTTCGGAAGCACTTTCCTCGCGACTTTCGCCTTGACTCAAGCCACCATGCATCATTTGTTCTTCGGTTGCGATGGCTGTGTCCATTTGAAGTGAAGATTCCTTTTGATCTGGCAAGATGGCAATCTTTGAATTCAGGGCCAGGTTCACCTTCATGATTCCCTTTTCGCTCTTGCCGACGGAAATATTTGCGGTGGCCAACTGTGCAACTACTGCACTCGAAATGGATTTTACAGAAGTGACGTTAAGCTGAACCTTCGCCTGGTCGGTGAAGATCATGTTCGGCTTCGCAGGTGTTGCTGCTTTCGGCGAGGTGTCATGAATTGTGGTCTCGGAATTTATATGCGCTCCTCTGAGAACTGGCATTTTGTCAATTTTGATGTCAAAAGCCGAGCCTACCAGAGCTGAAAGGGTTGCATTTTGAGTTGCATCCAATTGTGGAGCTGAAGATTCAGAAGTTGGCACAACCACTTTGTCCAAGAACTCGGCACCACTGGGATCAGCCTGTAAACCTCCTTTTGGCTTGTCAGTTTGTATAACAGCGGTTCCGCCCAGTTTGACGTCTAATTGGCGGGTAGCTTCGCCCATCGCTGTTCCCAGTGGATCACGCTCCAACGTTTTTGTTGCTTGCACCAATTGGATAACGGCTCTCACCTGATGGCCAGAATCTTCCTTTGGTGTGGAGTTCTGCGAAGCGGTTGGAATTATTTGAGCAATTCCGACGGCCTGAAGTTGGGCAAGAATTGCCGGATCAATATGGGCGGGTAGGCCAATAGGGGTAATCAGAATCTTTGATCCAGTTTCCTTCTTCTCGGAGTCCAGTTTCTGCAGTTGAGCATTCGGCTCGTTTTCTGCAACTTCTCCGGGAGTTTCCTCCTTTTTTGCCATCTTAAGCGTTTTCTCAAACTCTTCTTTTGGCGGAGGCGACTCGGCTATTTTGCCCGGCGGAGCTGGTGGTGAAGCTCCCCCGTCTACGATAAGACGTGTTTCCATATGACCTGAGTATTGGAGTATGTATAAAATTCCTTAGGGTTTCGGCACGGATTATTCGAAATGAGCCATAATCAAAGGGTGCGAGTTTCAGAGTCGAAGGAACCTGTAAAATCGATCCTTTTTGATATCGATGGAACGCTCGTAAACGGGTTGTCAATGATTGTTGCGGGCCTCGGTGATGCTTTCGAAAAATACGGAAGCCACCGCCCAGACGACGCCGACATACTCGCGCTCATCGGAATACCTCTCTCCGAGCAGATGCATCGATTCGGCTGTTGTCCCAAGAATGACGCCGAAAAAGAGGAAATGATCCAATTTACAATTGACCGGTATCAATTGCATGCTCACCTTGAGCAGGAATATGCCGAGGCCGTGGAAGCACTAACTCTTGCTTCTCGGTCGAATATCAACATTGCTCTCGTAACGAGCCGAAATAGCCGAGAGTTGAAGAATTTGGAAGGTTCTTTTACCGCTTGGGATTCGGTGCATGTTTCCGTCTGCGCATCCGACGTATGCAAGCCAAAGCCGCATCCTGAAAGTGCTTTGCTTGCCTTATCCAAACTCAATGGCACCGCTTCTGACTCAGTCTTTATCGGCGATTCCATTTTTGACCTTAAATGCGCTAAATCGGCAGGAATTCGATGTGGCGCAGTTCTCTACGGAGCTGGACGAAAAGAAGATCTTCTCGCCGAAGCTCCTGATCTCATTTTTACAACACCGCTGGACCTACTGGAGTGGGTTCAGACCATAGTTGAGCAAAGTCATGCCAAGGAAGAAGACCTTAGACAAACCAGTTTCGAATCTCGAAGTAAAGGCTAAAAAGCCCACGACCACAAAAAAGAAAGCTGTACCTACGGAATCGGGATCATTAAATTCCGAACTCAGTAGTGTGCTCGGTGAAGACGTCTCGCTCGTATTTAGGGCAAGACAAGAAGTTTCAGCAATCCCAACGAGAGCTGTCCGCGGACGCTCCACACCCGCAAAGAAGCCCTCAGCAGTAGCGTCCAATAGCACGAATTGGGATGAGGAACTACCGATTCCGTCCTTCCGAACGAAGAGTGACCAAGCTCCTCCGACTCGGGAAGCCGGGCCACGACGGGAGAACAGTCTTGCGCCTTCATTGACGCCAACTTCTCCTCCAGAGCCAAGGTCCGCAACTCGGGGCCGAACTCCGCGCCGACAAGTCATTGCCGAACCGAGCGAAACGTTCGAGAGCGAAAGGTCACACCGACGGGACGACGAAAATTCAGTACCGGCCAGGGAGTTCGAACCGACAGCCGTACTAGAATTTGATGATGAAGGAGAGACGGTCATGGTTAAGATGCGGGAGCGAGGCGAACAGCCAGTCCGCAAGGCACCAGTTGCTCGCACCCAAAGCCGTACCACTCTATCAAACAAGACGGTTTCGGAACCTGAGCCAAAGAAGGAACCGGAAAGAGTCATCATTCCGCCAAGGGCACTGATCGACATTCCCAGTGAAGCACCGCAAATCGTCATGAGGAAAGGTGTCCCTACTTTGGTGAGGGATTCTCGCGTTTATCCAAATTTCTGGTTCTATGCTGCGCCGCCCGATGAGGATCGAGTAACAACGGTGCTTCAAGAGATTCGTCAGGCATCGGAATCCGGAGTGCATGTCTTTTGCCTAGGAGTCGAAGCCGTTTGCGATAAGCACCACTTTGACGCATTGTTCGAACGATGCAAAATCTTATTGGCTCGCATCGTAAAGATTGACTCGGAAGCGCAAGTGGTTTTCCACCTTGACTTGGTTGCGCCAAAAGGTTGGGAAATCGGCTTTCCTGAAGGAGTTTATCGAGACTCTAGAGGCGATCTGGCTGAGCCGAGCCTTAGCGACGATAAGTTCTGGAACAATACCGAGAGCCATCTTCGTAATTTCACCAAGCAACTCTTGTCGTCACCAAATGCAGGTCACATTCTTGGATTCGATCTCGACCGAGATGGGTGGACGATTGCCGAGAATCAAGCGCTCGACATCTCTATTGCGAGTAAGCAAAAGTTTCGAGAGTGGGTGCGTGAGCGCTATCAGGGAGATGTTGTTCTCCTGAGAGCTTCTTGGTTCAATGGAACCGCGGACTTTGAGTCAGTCAGAATTCCTGATGTCAATCAGACGACCCGAAGGTCACGCCTTATTGAATCTGACCGCAAGGAACGACCTGTTGTGGACTATCACCTTTTCTTGAGTGATCTCACCGCAAAGCGGATTTCTGATCTTGCGTATGCAGTGAAGGAGTCTTCCGAGGGCCGGTTCTTGGTTGGTACGCGATACGGCAGGACTTTCGAGAACTTCCGACCAAACTCGGGTCATCTGAGCCTCGGTAAGATTCTACGGACGCCAGAGATCGACTTTATTTCGGCAAGTCCAAGCAATAAGAATCGCCAAGCCAGCGGAGTCTCGTCATTTGAGGTGCCAATCGACAGTATTGCTCTCAACAATAAGCTCTTTGTTTCGCTTGAAGACTACAAGACTTCCCTTTCGAGTCGACCAGAACCTGAACTTGGTGCGCCAACTATCCGGACGCCTCAGGCGCTGGAAGCAGTCCACCGTCGAGGCTTTGGCGGGTCTTGCGCTCACCAATCTGGAATTTGTTGGAGTGATCAGTGGGGCAATGGCTGGTTGACGGCCGCTTCTGTCTGGGAGCGAGCGAAGGCCATGCGCGACCTCGCGATTAAATCGATGTCGGTAGAGAGCACGGACCCAGACGTCGCCGTCTTTATTGACGAACGCACCCTCGGGTACTTGGTCAACGTTGAAAGCTTTGGACAACTCATCGAAGAGTCGCTTGAATCGATAGGCAGAGCCGGTGTCAGTTACGGTTTGTATCTGCTGAGTGATCTTGCTCACCGAGTAAAGTTCCCTGAGTGTAAAGTCTATGTCTTCCTCAACGCTTGGGATATTCGACCCGATTTGCGCAGCGCAATTAAGCAACGTCTTCACAAGGACGGAAAGCTTCTCTTCTGGGTGTACAGCGCAGGTCTATTTGACAATGGACGGGAATCGATCGAGCGTGCACGAGAAGTCACCGGTATCGCGATCAAGCCACAACCGATCTTCAGTAAGGCCGGAACTGCGATCCTTGATCGAAGAAACATTCTTGCCCAGGCATTTCCGAATAATACGATTCAGACCCCGACAACGGTCGAACCAACCTATTTCGCCGTTCCGGAAGACGGCACGGTACTCGGTGAATACACTCAAACTGGGTTGCCCAGCTTTGTAACCCGCGATATCTCGGTTGAAGAATCCAAGCAAACTTGGACGAGCGTATTCTTGGGTGAAACGACGGTTAACTCTGCTCTTATACGGGCGCTGGCACAGAAGGCTGGAGCCCACGTATGGAGCTTCCACGATGACGTATTGCACGTGAGACCTCCGTTTCTCACGGTTCATTGTACGGGCGACGGAATGCGAACGATTGCCTTGCCGGGCAAATGGAGTGCCTACAACCTTCTTACCGCTGAATGGGTGACGGTCGATTCGACCAATATCAAATTCAGTTCACCCGATGGTGTGACTCACATGTTCTTGGTTGGTACGACCGACGAAATTCGTCAAATCCTCGAGACCGATCCTCGATCGGTCCTTCGAATGGACGAACTTCCAGCGAGAGAGTCGAATGTTCGCGTTGATGTCAGTTCGTTCGATGTCCCAATCATGCGGTTGGGCGAGCTAGCGTCCGAGACCGATGGTGAAGACAATCTTGATGAATGGTTCTTGCGTCCGAAGGACGACGAACCTTATCAAGAGGACGCATCCCTTGCACCGGGCACCATTCAGCGCACAACTGGGCGACGGCGAACGAATAACCGGCAAGAGAGGCGACCACGGAAACTCTCATTTGCCGAGCAGGTCGACTTTGTTCCTACTGGCGAAGAAAAGGTGAAGGACAAAGACGACGTAGCTCTGGATATCTTGTTTAGGAAGCGAGATTAATGGCGCACCGATTTGGTCACGTAGCCGTAATTGGACAGCCAAATGTTGGCAAGAGCACCCTGATCAACTACATTGTTGGTCAGAAAGTTTCGATTGTCAGCAGTAAGCCCCAGACCACGCGAAGGCGAGTCATGGGGATCTCGACAAAGCCCGATTACCAAATCGCTTTCATCGACACTCCCGGAATTCACGAGCCTCACAACCGTCTTCAACGGTCGATGGTTGAGCAAGCTCGCGGATCACTTGACGGCATTGACTGCATCTTGGTTGTTGTTGATGGTGCCAAGCGACCCGACGATATCGATCAGTCGGTTTCGACTCTTGTTCATCTTGATAAGAAGATTCCGGTTGTGCTTTGTTTGAACAAAATGGACCACCTGAAAGTGGAACACGTGGTCAAACATGTTGAAGACTACTGTGACCTGTTTGGTACCCAGGAATATATGCTGACCATCGCGACTCGAGGTCAAAATGTGCAGCAGTTGCTCGATATTCTTGTTGCCCACCTGCCAGAACGGGCTCCGTTCTACCCTGCTGACGAATACACCGACCAGACCTCGCGATTTATTGCCGCCGAGTATGTGCGGGAAAAGATTTTGATCAAGACTCGCCAGGAGGTTCCTCACGCTACGGCAGTCTTCGTCGACAGCTGGGAGGATCGGCCAGATGGCCTTGCCCACGTTTCGGCTTCAATTATTGTGGATAAGGATAGCCAGCGAGCAATCATGCTCGGCAAGCACGGTTCATTCATCAAGGAAATTGGAACCGAGGCTCGCCTAGATCTTGAGAAAATGCTGGGACAACGCGTCTTCTTGGAACTCCATGTAAGAGTGCAAGAAGGATGGCGTCAGAATCCACGAATCCTGCACGAACTCGACTACGAGGGATAACCCACAGAAAAGGGACTGAAGAATAATCTCCAGTCCCTTCGCACTTTGCACTTCGTACATGCACTGATTTAGTCGATCTCTTTCCAACTGTCTTTAACCGTGTCCTTCGCTCGTCGTCGGACCTGTCCGTAGGTTCGTCCGCCTTCGCTGGTGTTGGCCTCCGTGCGAGGGACATTCTGTTGCGCGCCGCTACGGACATGGGCCATTCGCTGGGCTTCTGCCTTTGCCAAGCCGACCAATCCGAACTGCTCGCCCTTCTTTCTGACGATGGCTCGATCCCAGAGGTAGAGAATCGGAGAGGCGTTATAGATTGAGGAGTAAGTTCCCGAGATGATTCCGATCAACATCGTGACGACAAAGAATTTGAGGTCAGGGGTCGGAGTTCCGAAGAACACAAGAATCAAGAGAGTTACGATAACCGTTCCCGACGTGTTTAACGATCGCGAGAACGACTGGGTGATCGACCGGTTCATCAGGTGCTGGAG
>JAYVXG010000685.1:0-10141 GCA_043785475.1 Armatimonadota bacterium | reverse complement strand
TTCGAATCGTGCGAAGCAGAAGGGGTGCCTCGGGTGACGGAGAAGAACTCCGACCAGTTTAGATTTGACCAGCGGAGGAGCTCAGGCGTGAAGACATGGTAATTACAGACATTGCTTATGGAGACCTCCAGTAAAAATTGACGCGTCAGCGACATCACAGATTATACAATGGGCGTATACATAAGTGGGGCAAAATCATCGCCATACTTAACTCGTTCCGAGAAAATGCAAGCATTCGGAACCCGAACTAAGCCATCATGAGGCGTTCCAGTGAATTTATATGACAATTAGAAGAGCTACCATGCGCGACTCATCGGCACTCACCGAAGTCTTCGTTACGGCACGTACAGAATCTATGCCTTGGTTGCCATCAGTTGACAACAACGACACCATTGCGAAGTGGATGAAGAGCAGCCTCATCCCAATCTCCGAAGTTGAAATTGCCGAATTTGACGGCGAAATTATAGGCTTCTCTTCCCGCCGGAACGATAAGTTGGAGCACCTTTACGTGCGTCCCGAGCATCAGGGCAAGGGCTACGGAACGGCCATGCTCGATCGAGTCAAAACCGCATTGCCATCCGGATTCGACGTCCTAGTTTACGCCGAGAACTCTAAGTCTAGATCATTCCTTGAGAAGCGTGGGTGCACCTTCGTCAGCGACTCTGACGGTCAAAATAAGCGAGAGAAGACGGCCGAGTGTCTTTATCGCTGGCAACCCTGATTGAGGGTTTCACCGATACCGTGAGCGAAAAGAACTCCATTTTCGCTCGGAGCTTTTTTGTGCGAGCTTATTGGTGTAACTCATCGACGCTTTCGCTTTACAAGAGCAATCAATCCAATCGAAAGTCCGAGCATCGAAACTGGTTCGGGTACCAACACCACGTTGTCGAGCCGAGTATATTCGGGCCCATGCTGTTGGTCGCCATTCACACCAAACTGCTGAAGATTACTAAGCGCAAACGAAATGTCGCTCGCAGTTGCAACTCGGAAGGTAACTCCGTCGCTGAATTGCCATGTACCTGGCGTGAAGTCATAACGGTAGTGATGGAACTGACCGTCACCCGGCACCGCCGCAGTTTGATACACCGCGCCGGACCCCGAAGAAAGAATCACGAATGGGTATGGACCGTCTGAAGCGGCAGACGAATAGTCAAATTCGATTCTCGATGCCGATGACATATTCGCATTCAGCAAAGGGCTCAGGTGAAATGACCATGAAGCAAAGTCTGGCGCATCAATATATCCGCCAACATTCCAAGTAGCAGCTCCGACATCGTTCATGACCAGGCTGGAAATGTCGAGATTGCCCCGACGCCAACCCTGGTTGTCCGAATCAAAGTGATAAGTGAGTAAATCGGCCTTCGCAAGCGATGCTCCAAATAACAAAAGAGATAGTCCCAGAATACAACGCACCTTCATATTGTATCGCAAAAAGATCAAGAGTCCGACCTGTCCCAGGTTTGGCCATAATTGAGACTGGACGAATTCGGTGCCAACCATTCCCCATATTCGATTCGAAAATCAACAGGCTCAAAAAGGGGTACCATTTTAGGTTGAAACGATGAAAATTTATACTTCCGAGAGCGTGAGCATTGGACACCCGGACAAAGTAGCTGACCAAATCTCGGACGCGCTTTTGGACGAATTCCTAGAGCAAGACCCTCAATCCCGCGTGGCCGTCGAAACCATGCTTGCCCACGGTGTCGCCGTCGTCTCAGGTGAGGTAACCACCAACGCGTACGTGAACGTTCAAGACGTTGTCCGCGAGACTATCAAATCCATTGGCTACATCAGAAGTGAGCACGGTTTTGACGGAGACAGTTGCGGAGTGCTCGTGGCTATCCAAGGTCAATCGAATGATATCGCAATGGGAGTCGACTCCGGCGGTGCCGGTGACCAAGGCATGATGTTTGGCTACGCCACCGACGAAACGAAGAATTTGATGCCTTTGCCGATTGCGATTGCCCATTCGCTGATGCACAGGGCCGTGGAAGTTCGAAATTGTATTCCCAACATCGGACTTCGACCGGACGCAAAAAGCCAAGTTTCGATTATTTACGATAACAACGGGGTTCCAAAAACCATCGACACCGTAGTTGTTTCTCATCAACACGATGACTTTGATGCCGCCGGCAAGCAGATTCCCCAAGAAGAAATTCGTCGCCGGGTAATGGAACACATTATCGAGCCCGTTCTTGCCGAATACTCCCAATTCCGAAACTCCGACATAACCTTTCACATCAACCCCACTGGCCGATTTGTTACGGGCGGTCCCGCGGGAGACACGGGACTTACAGGCCGAAAAATCATCGTCGATACGTACGGAGGAATGGCCCCCCACGGCGGGGGAGCGTTTAGTGGCAAAGATCCTACCAAAGTCGATCGCTCAGCCGCCTACGTTGCCCGATATCTGGCAAAGAACATTGTTACGGCAGGGTTAGCGAGCAGGTGCGTTGTCCAATTGGCCTATGCTATTGGCGTCGCTCAACCAGTTGCAGTAAACGTTGAAACGTTTGGAACAGAGACGATTGATCCGGATGTGATAGTAGCTCGTATTACTAAGAACTTTGATCTTTCCCCCGCAGGGATCATCAAGGAGCTAAATCTTCGTAGTACAAAATACTTACCAACTGCAAAGAACGGCCATTTTGGCAATTCGGCATTCCCCTGGGAATCGACCGCCGTTTCAGGCTCTTTGAGTTAGGGAAGTGCTTTGAGGGGCACAATCTACCCCATATTACTGGTCAGACAAGAACATCCTTCTTCACATCTTAATATACGAGAAAGGGCCCCGTCCAATAAAGTAAATATCGAGATGTTATGGATGGGACATCCGCAGTTGAACCAACTCTCTTTGACCCACAATACCGGCCGCATGGACGTCTCAAGACGTCGTGACCTGCAATCCCGCGCAACAAATTCCTATTGGTGCCAATGATCTGGCACCAAATCCCACCCAATGTTGAAAATGGCTAAGCCTTTGGCTTTTCCTTAATTTGCGAGTAACTAAGCTTAGATCCGCCGTTGCTGAGCAATAATTTTCCACCGCTTAGAACCCAATCATACGAGAGTGGACCGGAGCCCTTGATATCCGTAAAGTAGAATGTCTTTTCTTTGACTCCCCACTTAGCGCCAATATTTTGGTCAAAGCTCTGTGCTGCACCTTTGGTAACATCTGCACCAATCGAGATTTTAGCCATGATCATACAGGAACCATCACCATTCAACTGGACGGTTTGCTTTCCTTTTGCTTCCCGCCACTTACCAGCAAGAACATCTGGATGCTCTAATCCGGTCGGTACACTGACCGTCTGAACAAGTGGACCGTCATCCTTTTCAACTTGCCGGCATCCCAACAAAAGTTGGGATGCCAAAATAGCTAAGGCAAGTCTTTCGTAATGTGCTTTTACAAGCCTCATTACTTTTTAGGAGGAGGACCACCTGCCTGCGCCATTGACTTTGCTCTGGCTTCCCGAATCTTTTCCTGCAATTCAGGAGGAGCCGACTTAATTGCTGATTCCGCAGAATTATTGTCCATTGCCTTACCAGCCGGATCGGTCGGTCCTGGAGTATCTCCAGGACCAGTATTGCATCCGACCATGACGAGACCAATTGCGAGAGCGAGAATAGTCCTCATCTTTCTTATTTCAGTCCCGAGTACTGAGCACAGAATTGACCTGGATCGAATGTCCAAGTATCTCCTGGGTAGATACCATCAACATACATCATGGTACACCAGTTGAATGTTTCTGCTCTTTGGAAGTGAACGTGTCCGTCGGCGTAGCCTACGTTAGCACCCTCTGAGAATCGGAATCTTGGCATTGACCAGTTTGGCCAGTCTGTATTGTCCTTGTTGTAGCATCGGAAACCGGCATTTGTTCCGGTAACTGATGGTGGCCAGCCGCTTGTTGCACAAGTCTTTGTGGTTGGATCGTATTTCTTGGTTTCTCCACCCCACCACCACCACGATGAATCCATGTTGCTTCCTGGAGCGCCATGAACTCCCCATGTTGGGTTGACACCAGTTGTTGTGGTGATCAGCTTGTACGCGAGGTTGTTGATTTGTGTTTGTGACGTTGAACCATCTCCAGGTGCAGTACAGGTTCGAGTGCCCCAATTCATCACGCACGAAGGCATGATTCGATCGTGAACCGCATAGCCTCGATCATATGGAGTACCGGGAGTCTGGAAGAGTCCGCCGACAATATCGTACTGGGAAACAGTTCCGTTCTTGATATAGGGAAGCGTGGTCTTTGCCCAGTTCATGTCTTCGAGCCATGCTCCGGCGGGCGTTGTTGCAATCCACAGATTACGGCCATAGTAATCGTCGTTATCCGACGAATACATGATGAGACCGAGATCCAGCTGCTTTTGGTTGCTGATGTCTGCTGCCTTTTTAGCAGCTTGCTTTGCCTGAGCAAAGACTGGGAAGAGGATCGCTGCAAGGATTGCAATGATCGCTATAACGACTAAGAGTTCGATAAGAGTGAAACCTCTACGTTTCATGATTATTTCTTTTTATTCCTAATGGTCGAGGTGGATAGACGGATGTCAAATCCACAGGGGATGACGAGATGTTTATTTTCGATTGGAAAATCATTAATTTGGGCGATGAGCAAGTCAACGGCTGCGGAACCCATTCGCTTGAGTGGTTGACGAATAGATGTTAGTTTCGGCGTCAGCCCTTCACAGTATTCAGTTGAATCAAAACCAACAACGGATAGCTCTTCAGGAATTTTGATCCCAGCCTCATAAGCAACCTTTAGGACGTCGGCGGCAAGAGTTTCGCTTGAAGTCAGGAGAGCAGTACACTTTGTGGATTTTAACTGGTTTCTTAAGCCGCTCAGATCAACTTCAGCATAAACAAGGTGGTCGTGCGAGAAAGCCAAATTCTTCTCTTTGAGAATCTGCTCAAAGATGATTGCTCGGTCGACCGCTTCAGCAAAAGTGTCCTTTTTCTCGAGAACAAATCCAATATTTTCGTGTCCTAAGGACATCAAGTGGTCAATTGCCAGAGTCAGGCCGCCGTGATTGTCACAAATGACAGATGACACCTTTCCGCCAAACAAATCCTTATGAGCGTGTATCACGACGAGAGGAGATACGCAATTTTGAATTAGCTCTGTATTTCGTCCCGTTAAGTCCGTGCTGTACCAAATTAATCCATCAAAGCGTCCGTCAGAGACTGCCTGGCCGGGATTGTCACCCATCAACGCTGGGCAAAATGTCACGCTGTAACCGTAGTGAAAGGCTCGGTCAATCATCCCATCCACAAGGCAGGCAAAATAGCGGCTTCCTTCAGAAAGAGCTTGTCTCTCGAAACCTACTCCATGCAGAACCCCAATCATCAAAGTCTGTTGGTCCCGAAAATTGCGGGCTGTCACGTTGACCCGATATTTCATTTCCTTCGCAATGACCCGAATTCTTTCTGCCGTTGCCACGCTGACGCGGACCCCGGAGGCTTTATTGTGAAGGACGCGTGAAACAACGGTGGGGGTCACCCCAGCTCTCGCCGCAACATCGCGCATTGTAACTGCCATATAATTTCCTATACCGACTTTGGTATACCGATGTATCAATAACTGCAATCTAAGGTGGGAGTTGAAGTTCCAACTCGTACCGCTTCATTGCTCTTGGAAACTGCCTTTAGTTTCGTTTCTACCTTCATTGGTATACCGATGTATCAGGGATTATAACAAAGTATTTCCAAAAAATGTGAATCTTTTTGAGACTTTTGAAAGAATTTTTCTGCTGAACCTTGACATACCAATGGTTTTGAACTTCGTTTCCACTCCTCATCAATTCGCTTGAATATATTTCGATATTGGCAGCAAGCGTCAGCTGGTCACCCCCAATCGGTCCTCAACATTGAAAGATTCATCCATTGTTCATGTTGCTCCGTCGCTTTTTTTGAGGACGGCAGAAGTCAACGCAACACTTTTCGCACAACCACTCGACGTGGAAAATCCCAGCAAATATATAGTAGCGAAAAGTCACACTTTCGTCGGAAAAAGGGTCGTCCCCTGAAATTTCTCGGGACTTGAGACCATTTTGGGCGCGCGCTTGAGAATTCTATTGCCGCGCTCACTTTTTTTGCCAGATACAATATAGGCCATGTCCGGTACCCTCCGAGATCAATTTCTCCTTGAACGCGAGGTTGTGTTCCTCAATCATGGCTCGTTTGGCGCGTGCCCAAAACCAGTTTTTGAGGCCTATCAAGCTTGGCAACTCCAGCTCGAACGTCAGCCCGTCCGCTTTTTTGTCAAAGAGCTTTGGCCAGCCCTCGAAAAGACACGCCGTGACATCGAAGCATATGTCGGTGCGGAGCGAAACTGTATTGTGCCGGTTTTGAACGCAACCGTAGGTGTGAACACGATTGCCCAGTCTCTTAAATTGGAGCCAGGCGACGAGATTTTGTCGAACGAACACGAGTATGGGGCCTGCATCCGAGCCTGGAACAAGGTATGCCGACATTCAGGTGCGGTCATCGTTTCGGCTCCAATTCCCGATCCAATCGAATCGCTCGAACAGATTGCGGAATTTATTTGGAGCAAAGTCACAGACCGAACGAAAGTTCTGTATATTAGTCACATCACCTCACCATCGGGCATTATTTTCCCCGCCGAGGAGCTTTGTCGGCGAGCCCGAGAACGAGCCATTATGACTGTCGTAGATGGTGCTCACTGCTCCGGACAGATTCCGCTCGATCTAAAGAACTTCGGAGCGGATTTCTACACAGGAAACTGCCATAAATGGCTATGCGCGCCAAAAGGAGCCGCATTTTTGTATGCGGCTCCGGATAAAAAGCACTTGATCGAGCCTTTGATGGTCAGCTGGGGGGGAACCAATGAGTGTTCCAGCGACGATGCGTTCATCAACGAGCTCCAATATCAAGGAACGACCGATATGTCCGCCTTCTTGGCTATATCTGACGCGATTAAGTTTCAGGCCGACAACAATTGGGATGCGGTTCGAGAGGAGTGTCAACGAAAGGTCGCCTGGGTAAAAGACGAGTTAGAATCATTGCCCAATGTAAGGGCGTGGTACCCGACCACCAACACTTTACAAAAGCAGATGGCAGCCGTGATCCTCAAAGGGAAGGAGGGGGGCTCGGTGAAAGACTATTTGGCTTCGCAATACAAAATCGAGATTCCAGTTTGGACGAGAGGCGACGACGCAATCCTGCGAGTTTCAGTACAGGGATACAACACGCAGGAAGAACTTGAGCTATTAGTTGACGCGATCAAAAAGCTAGGCTAATTAGCTTGGAGCTTTCAGTCATCAGTCTTCAGCGCAGAACATGAAGGAGAGGGTCTGTTCCGCGCTTAAGCTAACAGTCCGTTAACGAGGGCGTCGGCACTCTCTCTGATCGTGTCGCACGCGATCAGGCCAGATTCATCCGATATTTGCTGAATATGCCTTCGAGCTTCTACCTCGGAGAGGTGCCCTGAATTGACGGCGATGCCCCTCACTTTCGCGATGGGAAAGTTGCCTGACATCGTCGCAAGGTCCTCGTACACCTTGACTAAGTCTCGCAGAGGTGGCATAGGGATCGGCACTTCCATCGATCGGGTCAAATGCGTCTGACCGGCTCGAACGCAAAGGATTAGGTCGGTCGGCATCGAACCCCTTAAAAGCGGTAACGTTGCGGTTGAACCGGGATGCACCAATGATCCTTGCCCCTCAATAATGATCCACTCACGGTCACAATATTTGAGCGTCTCTCGTTCGATTGCTCCCGAGGCATAGTCGACACGTATGGCATCGAGCGGGACTCCAGCACCCGACAGCGAAATTCCGATCTGACCGGTCGCAAGAAAGGCCGCATCAATACCTCTGGCTTTGGCGGCTCGCTGAAGCTCAAGCGAAGCGGTCATTTTTCCGACCGCCATGTCGGTCCCAACGGTCAGGATGCGCCGGTTCGTTAAAAATCGAGCGGCTCCGTTTCCAGGCTTTAAGTCCTTCGGTTCTTGCCGGATATCCCAGATGAATTGTCCAGGCATCAAAGTTCCAAAGTGCGAGGCGAGGGGCTCGTGCAAGCCGTTCACGAGGCTCAGCCCGCTACCGATAGTCTGAGCGATCACGGGACGCCAAGAGTCGGGAATAATTCCTCCCGACGGTGCGGTTCCGAGTACGACAACGCGGGCACCCATTGCGATTGCCGCGTCAAGTGAGGCGACGACCGGCACGTTACGCGGGCTGTTAACTACGTCGCAGACCTGTTTGCCCGCATGCACCGAGTCGATCACGCAAACCACGGGGTTTGGCGAGTACCGCAGGATGCCGTATCCCATCTTGCCAAAATCAAGACCCAGAGATCCTTCCAAATATATTGCCAGAGGAAGGGTCGGATCAAGCATTCATTGTGGCTCCATGCCCCGGTTTATCTTGAGGCCAAACGATGCCGTCAAGCAGTTGAGCTCCATTCGCGGGGTCCGGCTTCAGGTTCGTATGGGAATCAAGATCGATATAGTCGAATAGCGCGGACATCGCCGCCCCGCCAGCAATAGCGATGCTCGACTCGCTCATGCAGCCGATCATGGTTTGAAGGCCATGAGCTCGGGCAGTGGCGACAATTCTTAACGCTTCGGTGATTCCGCCGCACTTCATGAGTTTGAGATTTACCCCGTCGACAGAGGTGGCCCACTTGGGGATATCGGACGCAAAGCGGCACGACTCATCGACAAAAATGGGCAGTTTTCGATTCGCAAAGACTTCTGGAAGCCCCCCTTCTTCGCCTTCGGCCAACGGCTGCTCAACGTAGTCGACCCCGTGACCTGCCAGCCATTCGTTCATCATGATCGCTTCGCCCACCGTCCAGCCACCATTAGCATCGACCCTTAACTTGGCTCCGTAGGGCGCCGCAACAGCTTTGGCGGCAAGGAAGTGAGCCTTGTCGTATTCGCGGCCCTCGGGTGAACCGAGCTTGATCTTGAGGCATTTGGCTCCCGAAGCTTCGATAATAAGCGGAACTCGCCGGGTGGTCTCCTCCGGAGGATTGAGACCGATCGTGACGCTGGTCGGCACGGCCCGTTTTGGCAATCCCAGCATCTTATATAGCGGAAGATTGGCTCGCTTTGCGATTAGGTCCCAAAGAGCAACGTCTAGGGCGGCCATCGCGGGTGGATCGATATTGGCGTCCTTCATTTCTTGCCAGACAGCATGAGTTGAAAGAGAGTCTAACGTCTTCGAACCGGCCACAAAATCGTTCAATTGGAGCTGGCCATTTTCGGACGTCCATGTTTTCGCCGTAGCCGGCGAAAGCTCGCCAATTCCGGTATGGACACCATCGGACAAATAGACAAAGAGATTGTCCGATGTGGCCGTCGTGCCTCTGCTAATGGTGAGCGGAAAGACCTTGTCGATTGAGCGAATCTCTGATGTGAGTTGAAGTGACATCCTCGTCTATGCTACCCAGCCACGGCGGACAGCGCACTGATACACGTAGCGAGGAACGAGCGCAGTTTATCAGTGTTACCTTGGCCAATCAGAGTAAACACTGGGAAGGTCTTTCCCCGCTTATTCTTCCGACACAATTGCGACGGACAAAGATGCTCGAAATCCCGTATCAGTGCCAACCATAAACCAAGAGGTTTTTTATTCTGTTGGTCGCCAGATGTCGCCGACTCGGCTGATCTGTCGATCTTCCTTGAGCTCAGGTTTTGGTCCAAACGGGTGTCCGCCGAAGCCGTGTCGCATCATGGCAATTGCTTTTGCCCAATCCTTCTTATCGTCCCGACTTGTGAAGAGTTGCATGACGGCTTGCGCCATGACCGGCACCGGAACCTCCATGCGCATCGCGTCACTGATGAGCCAGTTCACTTCACCAGTGTCTTCGATGTACCCGGGAATCGAGTCCATCCCATTTTGCAGGACCATCTGTTCTTTCATCAGATCGATCAACCAAGACCGAACAACTGAACCATTTTGCCAACACGAAAGAATGTCCAGTATCGGCAGTTCTTGGTCAAATTTCTCTAGCAGATTCATTCCCTCGCCGATAGCTTGTAGCATGCCAAACTCAATGCCGTTATGAACAAGCTTCACGAAGTGCCCGGAACCGGGGCCCCCACAACGAACATAACCGCCTGGCTGAGCCAGGTCGAGGAGAATGGGCTCCAAAACGTCGAGTGCATCTTTG
>JAYVXG010000684.1:0-3131 GCA_043785475.1 Armatimonadota bacterium | reverse complement strand
TCCCCCTTGCATGGTATGCGAGAGCGAGTAGATAGTGAATGCGAGCGAAAAAATGACGAGGATACCGATGATAAGGGTGGAAAGTATTTGCTCGATCAGACATCGGTAAGCATGAAATCGGACAAATTTTGACTTTCCCGCCAATACAGCGCCAACGATCGGTCCGAGATAAGGACAGAAGATCGCCGAAATATTGACCGCCGCCGCAGTTGTTCGTTCGCTTCCCGTTGACTGAACAATCATTTCCTACCTTTACTCCAACTTCAACTTTCTCGTTGCAACCACGAACCGACAATTAAAGCTGAGCTGCTAGCGCCATGGCGGCTCGCCCAAAATCTCCTCCAAAGGCCGTCAACTCAATGTTAACATCGCCAACCTTTTCCTCAATACTTCCCGCGAACACGGCGACCCGCTTACCTTGAGTTCTAGCCAGATTCACCACTTGTCCAGGCGCCTTGCCCATCATCGATTGTGCGTCAAACTTCCCTTCGCCCGTGACCACGATGTCTGCCCAAGCGATTTTCTCGTCCAGGTCTCCTAAGTCGGCAACGAGCTCGAATCCAGAGCCAATTTGTGCGTGTCCACCAAGAGCAAAGCCAGCCGGAATTCCACCCGCTGCTCCCGCGCCAGGAAAATCGATATTCAACTTAAATATCTTAAACGCATGGAGCCACAAGTTTGAAAGTCCTTTCTCGAGTTCGAGAACCTGCTCCGGACTTGCGCCCTTCTGGGGGCCGAAGACTGGAGCCGCACCGAGGTCGCCCAGCAACCCATTGTTGACGTCGGTCATGAGATTGAGGTTCACGGATAGTGGTGGTCCGGGCAGGATTCGATGCATTTTGATCAAACTCCCGCCACCTGGTAGGATTTCCTGGGCAAACTGGTCAGGAAACTGCCATCCCAGAGCCTGCATTGCGCCAACCCCGCCATCCGTCGAAGCGGTGCCGCCGAGTCCAATGTAAATATCCGTCGCCCATTTCGCGGTCGCAGCGGCGATCAACTCCCCAATTCCTCGGGAAGTCGCTTCCATCGGGTTCAACTGGCCATTCATTAGGGCTAGCCCGCACGCTTGCGCCGACTCGATGTACGCGATCATGTTGCTCGCGTCCCAGAGCCACTTTGCGTGCACCCTCTGGTTCGCTAGTGGACCCGTCACCTCGGTGGTCATCATCGTCAGCTCGGGAATGAGGAAGTGAATTACATCCACAAACCCGTCTCCGCCATCCGACAGAGGCAAGATTTGAACTTCGAAATCGCCAGTCAATGCTTTTGCGAGTCCTTGGGCGACATCACGCGCCGAGAAAGTCCCCTTGAAGGCATTCGGGGCGATAAGGACTTTCTTCGGCATGATACATTTTCGCATGAATGGTACGATAAGTTGCAGCGAGACAAGGCTCGCAGGACAAAGCGCGAATAAATTCGGCGCCCTCCACCCAAGATAAGGTTATGAAAAATGCGCTGCTCGTCGGACTAGGAGCCATGATAGGGGCGATGGCGCGCTACGGGCTTCTCGTCGCCTTTCCCCCGAAGGGTTTCCCATGGGCAATTGCGCTCATTAACATCTCTGGCAGTTTCTTGCTCGGGATAACCGCCGCGGTATTCGTCAAACAAGACCCCAAATACCTATTCTTGGGGACCGGTATCCTTGGCGGATACACAACTTATTCGACGTTTTCGCTTGACATCGTAACCCAATTTCAAAACAGAGAATATTTGGCGGCCATCGGTAACGTCTCACTCCAGACGATCGGAAGCATCGCTTTGTGCGCCGTTGGGTTCGCAATTGGGTCTAAACTCTCGTCCTAACGTAAAAATACCGATCATAATTGGTAACAATGGACGCTGCGGTTATTGGAGCCGGTAGTTGGGGCACGGCACTCGCCATTCTTCTTGCGCGAAATGGCTTGGAAGTTACGCTGTACGGACGCGATCACGAAGAAATTTCGGTCATGCGCCACACGCATGAAAACATGAAGTACCTTCCGGGCTTCACGTTTCCTAAGGAAGTAAGTGTCGACGACCTTTCGAATTATCGAGGCGCTCCGGTCGCCTATATTGCATTGCCAGCAAGCGCAATTCGAAGCGTTTTCGCCGAGATGCAGGGCGAAACGCCGATCCTGATCATGGCGACAAAAGGCCTGGAATTAGATTCCGGTAAAGTCGTCACTCTCATTGCCGAAGAGTGCTTTCCGAACGCCAAAATTGGCGTGATAAGCGGTCCAAATTTGGCGGTTGAAATTGTCCAAGGTATCCCCACTGCCGCCGTAGCCGCATCGAAAGATCCAGCGGTGGCAGACAGAATTCGGGGCAACCTGAATTCGCCCTCGTTTCGAGTCTATGCCAGCGACGACGTGGTTGGCGTTGAACTGGCAGGTGCACTCAAGAATGTACTCGCCATTGGCGGCGGAATTTCGGACGGTCTCGGCTTTGGTGACAACACGAAGGGTGCACTTTTAGCTCGGGGTCTCAAAGAAATGATCACCTACGGCCTGGCCCACGGAGGACGTCTCGAGACTTTCATTGGCATCGCTGGGGTCGGCGATCTGTTCGCAACTGCCAGTTCTAAACTTTCCCGTAACTATCGGCTGGGTTACGCACTCGGGTCGGGCAAGCACACCACCGAGGCACTACGTGAGATTGGCCAAGTTGCAGAGGGTATCAATACCGCCGAGGCGGTCATGCACGTCTCGCGAATGGAAGGAATCCAAATTCCGGTTTTTGAGATGATCGACGGCGTGGTTCGCGAGAAGATCGCTCCTCGTGGTGCGGTTGCACTATTGATGGAGAGGTTTACCCGCGAGGAGGGCCTCGACTTTGGGCACCTCACCAACCAAACCTATGGTGGCGAAGACTTAGGGCATGACATCGACGATAAGACAGGGCATTGAACATGACGCAAATCCTGCCTGAATGTAGCTAATGCAAATTTCCAAGAATGATTTTGGAAGCCAGTAGTTGGAATGCCGTGAAGCCAACGAAAATACACGATGACGCAAAGAAAATTTTACGTTTCTCGATTGCCAATTCCTTCGTTTGGAGTACTGCGAAGGTTGCACCGATCCAAATTGCAAAAGTAAACACGATCCACATGCGTAGTTTCGACCTCCCTGTCATTCTACAACTATGTTGAG
>JAYVXG010000683.1:0-3153 GCA_043785475.1 Armatimonadota bacterium | reverse complement strand
ATCGCTCCAGGAATCGTGTCAACTGGTTGCAGCGGGTGAAGGTTAGCAAACCCGGCCAAGCGAGCGGTCTGCTCGTTGATCTTGGGGTTGTACTTCATCGTGCAGGAGCCGAGGGGATAAAAACCGGTTTCGATTCCGAAGTTGATGTGGCTGAGATTCGTGAAGTGACGAAGCAAATCGAGCTCGGCAATTTCCGGAAGGTGTAGGTCGTCTCGGGTTTCCCCAACAACCGATGCTAAATCCACTTCAGGCGTGTCACAGCGAGGAACATTGCACCCGATTCTGCCCGGTCGGGACCTATCAAAGATGAGCTTTGGCTCGGGCATCAGTTGCATTCGTCCTGAGGTCATGCCAACACCTCCTTCATTGCTGCGGCAAAGGCATCGATTTGCGCCTTGGTCCTGATTTCGGTCACCGCGATCAACAAGTCGTTCTTCATTCCGTCGTAGTAACTGCCAAGTGGCAATCCTGCCAAAAATCCTTTCTTAATCAACTTGTCTCGCACGACTGTAGCGTCAGAAGGCAGGGTCAAAACAAACTCACCAAACACCTTCGCGCTAAATTTGACTTTCGCCCCAATTGCGGTCAAGGCTTTAATCGCGTACTGGGTGTTTCGCACTGAGGACGTCGCGACCTGAGTCATGCCGTTTTTGCCGAGAGCGATCATGTACACCGTTGCCGCGAGGGCCATTAGCGCTTCATTGGTACAGATGTTCGAGGTTGCCTTCTCGCGGCGAATATCTTGCTCTCGTGTCCTTAACGTCATGACGTAGCCAGGTCGGTCGCCATGGACTTCCTTGGTTTTTCCGACGATTCGTCCCGGGATGTGCCGAACGTATTCTTTCTTACAGCTAAAGAGTCCGACGACTGGACCACCAAGTCCCATCGCAATTCCCATCGGTTGGCCTTCACCAACCACAATATCGGCACCATACGCACCGGGAGACCTCAGAAGAGCGGAGGCGACCGGGTCGGCCACGACAATCAACAAAGCACCGTTTTCATCCGCAGCTTTTCGGGCTGCGGCAAGGTCCTCGATGCAGCCAAAGAAGTTCGGATATTGGACGATGATGCAGTCGGCACCATCGGCGTTCCACTCTTTCGTGACACCGTCGACGGATGGCACCGTCACGACTTCAATACCGATTGACCAACAGTAGGTGGCAAGAACTTGTCGATAATGGGGGTGAACCGCGTCGCTCACGACTACTCGGTCTCGATCCTTGATGCCGTTCGCCATAATTGCAGCTTCGGCCATCGAGGTCGCGCCATCGTACATTGATGCGTTGGCCAAGTCCATGCCATAAAGCTCGCTTACCATGGTCTGGAACTCGTAAATCGTCTGCAAGTAACCTTGCGAAGCTTCTGGTTGATACGGCGTGTAGGCGGTAAGAAATTCGCCTCGGGAGATGACCGCGCTCACTGTGGAAGGAATGTATCTGTCATAGATTCCTGCTCCAAGAAAGCAAACGAGCTTGGTGCAATCAATGTTTTTGGCGGCGATTTCGGTCAAGTGGGCCATCAGCCGCTGCTCATCGAGCGCGGGGGGAATGTTGAGCGCACCGGGGGATACGCGGAGATTGGCGGGTATTTCTCGAAACAGTTCGTCAATAGATTTGGCCCCGATCACCGAAAGCATTTCGCGGGTGTCGGTTTCGGTGTGGGGAACGTAGGGCATTTTTAGACTGCAACAGCTCCGTACTGGTCCGGATTGAGCAGGTCGCTCGGTACAGAAGCAGTAAGTCGAATCTTTACCATCCACCCGGATCCATAAGGATCAGTATTGACATTTTCACTGGCGCTGACCAAGTCTTGGTTCACTTCCAGCACTTCCCCTGGAACGGGCGAGTACAGATCGGAAACGGTCTTGACACTCTCGACGCTGCCAAATGTGTCGCCGACGGCGAGGGTTCTTCCGACGGTCGGCAATTCAACGTAAACCACGTCGCCAAGCTCGGACTGGGCAAAATCGGTGATGCCAATGGTAGCTACGTCGCCATCGACGCGCACCCACTCGTGCGACTTCGTGTATTTAAGGTCGCTAGGGATATTCGACATGAGAATTAGAATACCGGGTTACGGGGCTGGCGCGATGGGTCAAACTATCAGAAACTTTTCCGCATTTTCAATGAAAAAGATCGCCTTTGTCACGTTGTTCCCCGATTGGATTCGAGAGTCACTTGGTCAGTCGATGATGGCTCGCGCGGAGGCGTCAGGCGCAGTGGAGTTTAGCGTGGTGAACCCAAGGAGTTTCTGTTACGATTCGCACCGGAAAGTAGACGATATTCCGTACGGTGGACATCCCGGGATGTTGATGAAAGCTGAGCCAGTGGCGCTAGCTATCGAATCAAAGCTCAGGGCTCAGGGATCAGGGATCAGATATGAAACAGGTGCACTTTCGGTATCTTCATCCCCCTCGCTTGCAGAGGGGGTGGCGAGGGACGAGCCTGGGGAGGAAAAAATTGCCATCGTCATCACCGAGCCTAGCGGGGCAAAATTTGAGCAGCTTCAGGCCGAGGAACTCGCAGAATTTGATCAAATTATTTTCGTTTGCGGGCACTACGAAGGCATTGATCATCGCATTGAAGAAACATTCGCGACCCACGTTTTCAGCATCGGCGACTATGTCCTGACGAACGGGGAATTGCCAGCGTTAGTAATGGCGGATGCGGTTGTGAGACTTTTGCCCGGCGTCCTAGGAAATCAGGACTCGCTTGACGAAGAATCGTTCCAAAACAACCTTTTAGGCGCGCCGAACTATACGCGACCTGAAGTTTGGCGAGAGAAGGCGATCCCAGAGGTGCTCAAGAGCGGCAACCATGCCCAGATCGACAAGTGGCGAAACGCGCAATCCCTCGAACGAACAAAGAAACGTCGCCCAGATTTATTGGATAAGAAAGATTCGTAAACCGGAACCAAAAATTGATTGATTTGCTTTATTGGTTTGGCGAGAATTTTTGAGTATGGAAACCCAGCAGTTTGTTGATCACGTCGCGAGGACACCCCTAAGTCAAATCTTGATTTTTGCCGTCCTTCTGTCGATCTACCGGATTGCATCGTTCAAGTTCATTCACAACACGCCACCTCACCAACGAGTCGGACTTTGGAAGACGGTTAAAGGTGTTGGGGAGTTGTTCGACGCCCTGGTCTATG
>JAYVXG010000682.1:0-3155 GCA_043785475.1 Armatimonadota bacterium | reverse complement strand
CTCGAAGTGCCGAAGCAGGTTCTGATTAACGAATATTTGCCGGGTCAAGGCATCGGTGCGCACATCGACGAAATGCCGAACTTGCAAAGCCAAGTCGTGACCATCTCGCTACTGGATACCTACCCGATGCTCTTTGCTCATACTGCCACTGGTCGCACCTACGATCAATTATTGGAATGCAGGAGCGTGGCGGTGATGTCGGGTGAGAGTCGCACGGATTGGACTCACGAGATCGTGAAGCGAAAGGCCGACATCATCCAAGGCGGCGGTCGGCGAATGCGTGGCCGTCGAGTCTCGATTACGTATCGAACGATGTACGAATGACCATGCGCTTGAACCTTCTTTTTGCCCTGATCGGGTATCTTATTGACTCGCGTGCTCCGGTCGTCTAGCGGTTCAGGACATCGCCCTCTCACGGCGAAGATCGCGGGTTCGAATCCCGTTCGGAGTACCAAAAAATTAAATAAGGGGAGTGTTCTTTGACACTCCCCTTATTTAATTTTGTTCTGTACAGGGTGAGATAACCAGCTGGAACACAGTTCCTCGGGTTCGTTCGCGAAGCGCCGCCATTGGCGGTATCCCGTGCATAGTACCAAAACATTAATAGCGAGCCTTCTATGAGGCTCCCTATTGATTTTTTGGCATAGTTGCAGAGCGATGAAATCTGCGGAATGCGCAACTCTTGGGGTTCGTTAGCCTTGCGCCGCGAAGCGGTAACCCGTTCGGTTGGCTTTGGTGCAGGGTTAAGAAGTCTTGTGATGCGTTGCATCTTAGGTTGACAGCCACTTGGCAACCTACAATTGGGTTAAGAATTGCGTCGTGATTCTCACTTTCTCATATTGCTGGTAGCAAAAAAATCGAATTGTCTGTTTCATAGGTTCAGCAAAAAGCCTCATGATTTGAGGTGGCGAGACTCGGTGCGGAGTATAACATGGATAATAAAATATTTCTCTTCCTTTCAACAGTTGGACTAGGTGGGGCCCTAACGTTTCCGGCGGCTTCGATCAGCCTACAAGGCAACAGTGGTGTCACTCATAACCATTCAGGTTTGGCAAGGACCGTTTCTAGTAAAGGTTTTATCGATACGACTGGACCATTCTTTCAACCATTGGGTACAAACGGACGGGCATGCGTGACATGCCATGTCATGAATCAGGGTTGGGGGATTTCTGCGGCGGACGTTCAGCATCGATTCGAGGAATCGGACGGCAAAGATCCAATTTTTCGAACTGTCGACGGCTCCAATTCACCAAATGCCGACATAAGCACCTTAGATTCTCGATTTCAAGCATTTAGCATGCTTAGAGAAAAGGGCTTGATCCGAGTCGAGCGACCGATCCCCGCTGGTGCGGAATTCGAACTTGTGGAAGTGCAGGATCCTTACCACTACGCAAGCGCCGCTGGACTATCGCTTTTCCGCAGACCAATTCCCACGACAAATCTACGCTTCATCAGCACCGTCATGTGGGATGGAAGAGAGGTTGACCCAGCGAATCCGATGAAGATCGCTAATTCGAAGGAGGTTAACGAGGCCATCTTAAGGGCCAGCCTTGCCCATCAGTCTTTGGATGCGACTAACGGTCATGCTCAAGGAGCGGTGCCGCTTACTTCCCTTCAGCAACAACAAATTGTTGACTTTGAACTGAGTCTCGCAACGGCTCAAATCAAAGATGATGAAGCCGGATGGCTCAATCGAGACGACGCCTTGGGCGGTCCGGTCAATATTCTCAACTTCTCTTTCTATATTGGTCTCAATGACAATGTCGCCGATCCTGCGGGGCCCTTTGACTCCAATGCAATGACCCTCTACAAAGAATGGACGGGGTCCCATGGGCACGAGCGTGCCGCAGTGGCGAGAGGGGAGGTACTTTTCAATACCAAGCCGATAACCATTTCTGGAGTGAAAGGTCTTAACGACAACCCGTACTTCGGAAGTCCTGCCAGCTTCACCGGATCGTGTACCACCTGCCACAACACTCCTCAAACCGGCAATCACTCTCTGGCTGTTGCTCTTGATATTGGGTTGACGGATGGTAGCCGACGAACGCCAGACATGCCTCTCTACGTTCTTAAGAAATTGGCGACTGGTGAATTGACATCTACCACCGACCCGGGTCTTGCGCTAAGCACAGGCAAATGGAAGGATATTGGTCGGTTTAAAGGCCCCGTTCTGCGTGGTTTGTCAGCAAGAGCACCATACTTTCACAATGGATTTGCAAAAGACCTCGATTCCGTTCTCAATTTCTATACCGATAGATTTGGTGTGACCTTCACTCCGAGAGAGAAGTCCGACCTTCTTGCCTTCCTGAAGGCACTGTAGTGTTGGGATCCGTTCTCGTCTTGCAATCGACTTGTTAGATGAGGACGGATTGGGTCTTATCTTTTCAGGCCAATTAGTCATTTCCACCAGCTTTTTTTTGAGTTGACCGCAGTGAATCATCGTGCTATTCTTAAAAATATGAAGCGTTCGCCCTTTCTTATCGTTTTCGCCTTCGCGGCTAGTTTTTGCCTGGCCCAAGAACGAATTACCGACCAGATTTATATGAAGGACGGTGGCGCGGCGTTTACCCTTGATGTATTCAAGGTTCCTGCGCCAGACGCCCCTTGCGTCATTTGGATCTGCAGCGGTGGATGGTTTTCGAATCACCGTGACATAAACCCAGGAATTGCAAAAATGTTCAACGACCAAGGTATTGCGGTTGTTGAGGTAGTTCATGGATCTCAGCCTCGATATACCCTCAACGAAATCGTGCCACAAATCAGGAGAGCTGTGCGTTATGTCCATGCGAATGCAACTCGTTTCGGAATCAACCCGCACCGTATAGGAATCTCCGGTGGGAGCGCAGGTGGACATCTATCGTTGATGATTGCTGGAACGGGCGACGACGGAGCTCGCAACTCGACCGATCCGGTTGAGCGTACGTCTAGTGCCGTGAACGCCGTTGGTGTATTCATGCCACCGACAGACTTTCTGAACTGGGGCAAAGATGGATTCATGCCGATTGACAGCCCCATGATGGCTCCATTTATGCCAGCCTTCGGGGTCAACAAAGACACTTCAAAAGACAAAGTAAATCAGATTGGAAAGCTCATGTCTCCCATCGGATATGTAACGAGTTCGTTTCCGCCCACACTGATCATTCACGGAGATAAGG
>JAYVXG010000681.1:0-3159 GCA_043785475.1 Armatimonadota bacterium | reverse complement strand
GTTCCGACAGGCGATGCTTCAATCCATGGCGACCGGATCGGGCGGTTAAAATGATTTCGCTCTTCAACGCTCCAACCAACCTCGGGTCAATAATCTCGTAGGTTGATCGATCCTTGAGGACGCCGTCCTGGTGGATGCCGCTGCTATGAGCGTAAGCGTTCGCTCCGACAATCGCCTTATTGCGCTGAATCAACATCCCGGTCAGCTTCGAGACCATCTGGGAGGTCGCCAAGAGCTGGGTCGTATCGATTCGGGTTGCCATGTCGAACTTGTCACGGCGGATATACATCGCCATCACCACTTCTTCTAGGGCAGTATTTCCGGCCCTCTCGCCGATCCCGTTTACGGTGACCTCAACCTGTCTCGCGCCACCGAGGACTCCACTCAAGGTGTTCGCGGTTGCCATTCCTAGGTCGTTGTGACAATGACAGCTAAGAACCGCCTTGTCAATATTTGGAACATTATCGACAATGCCCTTCATCAAATTGTAATACTCAGTGGGGTAAGTGAAACCGGTGGTGTCCGGCACGTTAATGACGGTGGCTCCCGCCGCAATTACCGACTCAACCACCTTATAAACGTAGTCCAAATCGGCCCTTCCGGAGTCTTCCATAAAGTACTCAATGTCATCGGTGAACTGACGGGCGCACTTGACAGCCTTTACTCCTGTTTCCAGAGCTTCCTCTTTCGACATCCTTAGCTTATTGACCAGGTGATTTTCGCTCACTCCAAGTCCGGTGTGAATTCGCTTTCGCTCTGCTGGCATTAGTGCCTCGGCTGCTACTTCAATATCCTTTTGGCGAGCCCGCGTAAGGCCACAAATAGTCACACCCTTCAACTCCCGAGCAAGGGTGTGGACGCTTTCAAAGTCTCCTGGTGAAGAGATAGGAAAGCCCGCTTCAATTATGTCGACTCCCAAGCGAACGAGCTGATGCCCGATCTCAAGCTTCTCCTCAAGGGAGAGCCGAACGCCAGGGCTCTGTTCTCCATCGCGCAGGGTCGTATCAAATACATAAACTCGTGTACTCATTTGCAGAATTCTCTACTAAGGATTATACGTCGAACGCGGGTAGACTTGAACCGAAATGACTTCGGTAATGGTACATGTTTCCGGCGGGTGCGATGCGGCAAAAGAGCCATGGCTTTGGCAGATTGGCAGAGACTTCAATGTCCGAGTTAACATCATCCGTGCAAACGTCGATACCGACTTCGGTTCGATGGAAATTGAACTCACCGGCCCCGTAGAAGACATCCAACGAAGCATCGCATGGCTAATGACCACGGGTCTTCACGTCGAAGCGCAATCGCGCGCTGTCGGTGCATGATCCAATTACCCTACGAGAAGCCAGAAGACTTTCAACAGTTTTGGCTCGAGGCGACACAAGAGGCGATGGCTTACCCTCTCAAAGTTTCCAATTTTAGAGTCCTCGATAACCAGGCGTCAACCCACCAAATCGAAACCTTTTCGTTTGCCGGGATCGCGGGCAAAGCCCGTCACGGTTGGCTCGCATACCCAGAAGGAGCGAAGGACCTTCCAGGATTTCTTTGGGTTCCCCCTTACGGACGAGAATCTAAACTCCCCGATGAATATGGAACCCGAACCGGCATGGTTAGCATGTCGTTCAATTTCCATGGCGAGGACGCGTTTCATTTGGAAGCGTACAAGCCTGAACGCGGCTATTTTGCCGAAGGCGCCGACGAAAGGCATGATTGGATTTTCCGATCCATGTTCCAAGATGCGATCATTGCCCTCCGAATCCTACATGCCCAGGTGCAAGTGAACTCCGCCCAAATTGGCGTTGCGGGCATGAGCCAAGGAGGCGGAATGGCGATTTGGCTCGGAGCGTGGATGCCGCTTGTCAAATCAGTTTGTTCAGAAATGCCGTTTATGTGCGGAATGGGAAACTCGGTTTTGAATTACGCCTACCGGTATCCCCTCAAAGAACTTGCAGACTTTATGAATGAAATCCCCATTGGCGTGCAGCGGGTCATGAATACGATCAGCTACTACGATACGATTTTTCAGGCAGAATATTGCAAAATACCAACGCATGTGACGGTCGGTACAAAAGATCCATCGTGCCGACTCCCAAACGTTCAAGCCATGTTTGACAACTTGCCAGGCAAAAAACATCTAGCAGTCATGGAGTGGGGACACGATTGGCACCCAAGCATGGTCATGAATACCAAACGCTGGTTCTTCCAAACTCTTTAGCCACTGGGTGGGCGTCCCGCCCTCCAAAGCTACAGAACAGCACGATGAATCGCCACAGCAGGTTCCAGGATCTCCATCACCCGATTTAACGGCCACTGCGTCGCCGCGTCGCTGAGCGCTTTATCCGGATTCGGATGAACTTCTAAAAATAAGGCGTCAATACCAACTGCGACGGCGGCCCGCACCATCGCCGGAATACTTTCCCGCACTCCACCAGTTGCCGTCCCCGCTCCACCAGGACGTTGTGCCGAGTGAGTTGCGTCAAAGCATACGGGAACTCCAAAGGATCGCATGACTTCAAGACCCGGCATATCAACAATCAGCGTATTGTAGCCAAACGTAGTTCCTCGCTCGGTGAGCATGATTCCGTGGGATTCGAACGATCGAAGTTTATTCACAATATTCAAGGTATCGTGCGGAGCCAAGAATTGACCTTTCTTAACGTTAACCGGTTTACCGGTCATCGCGGCGGCTTCAAGGATGTCCGACTGGCGGCATAAGAATGCAGGAATTTGGAGAATATCGACCACCGCAGCTACCGGTGCCGCTTGCTCAGCGGTGTGAATATCGGTCGTCGTTGGTAAGCCGAACTGCGACCCAACTGAGGACAAAATAGAGAGTCCCTCGTCCATTCCGAACCCCCGAACCGAATTCCCCGATGTCCGATTCGCCTTGTCATACGACGCCTTAAAAATGTAGTTTAAGCCAAGCTCCTTGCACACTTCAGCCATGGTTCCCGCGACATCGTGACACAAGGATAAGGATTCCGCCAGGCACGGCCCTGCGATAATCGTGAGAGAACCGTCTCCAATAACAAAGTCTCCAACTGGAAACGACGTCACTTGGAGACCTAAAGTTCGACTCGTGCGTTCAAATTCGACGGCGGAATGCAAGTCGAATCATTGCAGAACTGATAACTGATCTTAAATTCAAATTTGGTCAGC
>JAYVXG010000680.1:0-3162 GCA_043785475.1 Armatimonadota bacterium | reverse complement strand
CAGGGGTACGTCCCACGCTCCCAACTCTTTCGACGATTGCTGATCAAAACCCGATGCTTCCCACAACGAAGCTTCTGAAATCTCCGCGTCAACTTGGGCCAGCGCAATGTCTTTATCTGCCTTCGCGACATCGGCTTTTGCTCGGAGGACAAACGCTTCGGGTATCTTTCCAGCTTCAAACCTCGCTTGCGAGATTCTCAGGACTTCTTGAGCGCTCTCTCTTGCCGCAATGTGAGCTTGCACGATTTCAGATTTGTAGAGACTATCAGCAAATGCCAACCTTATAGCCAGAACCACGGACTGAGATGTGGATACCAAAGATGCTTCTTTCTGTCTAATAAGAAAGGTATTCGAATCGGCAAGAGCACGATCGCGTCCAGATGAAAAAAATGTCCACATGAGCGTGCCATTAAGTACTCCTGTTGAACCACTCGAAAGAAGTTCGTAGTTAATTGGATCCACCGTGCCAGGAAAGATCATTGAGCCACTGCCCGTCGCGCCGTACGCGTTGAGCGAAAGTTGAGGCTGGAACGGTGCCAAAAGGCTACCTCTTTGTGCAATTGCGATATCAAGATCAGCTTTTGCAGCCGTAAGGCTAGGATGATGCTTAGCCGCACCATCTTCAAGTTGGCTTAGATTCATCTTGTCGGCAAACGCGCTTCTCGCGAATGCACAGAGGGCAATAGTTAATGAGAGTTTCATGAATTGTCTCCAGAATCGGGAAGATCAACCGGCGGCAGAGTCGCCCGATCGACCTTGAAAATGTGAACTTGAATCCACCGCACGAGGTCATCGACGACCGTATGCATAATGGGAATATCGAGAAGAGATAGAACAGTTCCTACTGCCAATCCACCAATAATAACGGTGCCCAACGGCTGGTAGGCGTCGAGGCCGGACTTCGGCACGAATGCAACCTGAGCCATAACAAAGATCGTGATCAGCGCGGTCATCAAGATCGGACGAAGCCGCTGAGGGCTCGCTTTTGCCACCGCTTCGTTACGGGGCATGCCAGATTTCCGGAACTGTAAGATGAGGTCGATCATAAGGATTGCGGTGACGATGTCCATTCCGCTGAGCACAATGATTCCAAGAAGCGATACCGTCGAGAACGCCTGATGCATGATCCACAGCATGAAGAAGACTCCGCTCAGCTCCAGAGGAAGGCTAAACATCATCTGCAACGGTTGCAGGAAGCCACCGAATTGAGCAACGAGGATGAGATACATGAGCACGAGAGCGACAACCAGCCCCGTCAACATCACCCGAAAGCTATCCAGCATCTGAGTCATGTCGCCCCGGGCCTCTACACCGTAGCCCGGGGGCCAATTGAGGTCGGCAAGGGCCCGCATTTGCACGTCCATCATCACGTCCATGCTCGGACGCCCATCCTTGCGATAATAACCATTGAAGCTCACAACTCGACGAAGCTGATCGTGCTCGATCGCACTCGGTGCCATTCGTTTTTCAAGGTGAACAAGCTCCATCAGTGGCACTTGTTGACCGTCTTTGCCGACGATGAACATGCCGTCTAGGCTCGATAGATCGCGCCTTTGATCCTCTTTGTATCGAACCTGGATCGTCGTCGGTCGCTTGTTCGGAATTCGGTAAAACTCCATCGGGAACCCCCCGCGCAAGGAATAGTATGCTTGGTCAGAAATGGAAGCGGGAGATAGCCCATGAGAGGCCGCTTTGTCCTGATCCACGACCACGGTATAGGTTGGCTTGGTCATTTCCCAACTCAGAAACGGTTGGGCGATATCAGCTTTTCCGCTGGTTGGACTGAGAGCTTTGGTCCGCGCGATATCCATCACCTGATGTCCGAGTTGATCGATGGTTTTGAGGTCCTTTCCGTAAACAATGAGCGCGACAGGCGCGAGCGAAGTCGCCATAACGTCGGCTCCCATTTCCTTGATTTGGATTCGCCTGATTGCTGGAATTTCCTTCATCGCCCGGGTGTGGATTCGATCGGCAATTTTCCAAACATCCGGACGACCTGAGTCCTTGTCGGTGAGAGAAAGCATCGCAGACACGCCGTTGACTTGGCTCATCTGGTAACCGGTAAAGTACGCTCCGCCCGTCGTCATTCCGGGACCGCCTTCCACGCCAAGTTCGATGCTCGCATGGGTTATCCATCCCTGGTGAGCACCTTCCTCAATGATGATCTTCTCAAGCTGACTTGTTGCGTTTTGGGTTGCGACAAATGGCGTTCCTGGCTGCATTTCCATCTGGAGACTGGCTTGGCCGACGTCGCCAAGCGGCATCATTTCAGAGCCGATAAAGTAGTAAAGCGAAAAGCCGAGGATGACGGTGACACCAATGCGCACAAAGTTTGCAAATCGGTGCTTAAGGAGCCATCGGATCAACCGCTCGTAGCCAAGTTCCAACCTCTCAAGTTTCCGCTCAAATGGCGCAAGAAAGAGTTTAGAAAACCAGGTCTTCGGCCTTGTCTCAGGGAGTGTCATAAAGCGAGAACACAACACTGCGGTTAGGGTCATCGAAACGATGAAGCTAAAGATGAGCCCGAGGATGATCGGCCAGCCAAGCCCGACGAACATGAGCTGGGTAAGCCCCCCACTGAGCATCAGCGGAATAAGGGCCACGATGAGCACGATGGTTGCAGCGAAGACTGAGCGGCGAACTTCTGTAATGCCATCTATGGTCGCTTGCCTCCTGGACTTGCCCATTCTCAAGTGACGCTCAACCGCGTGAATGTCGATGATGGCATCGTCCACTAGGCGTCCGATCGCGATAAGAAGGCCCACCAAGGTGCTCGAATTGAGACTCATTCCAAGAGGAGCCATCGCCAGAAGCGACATCGCAAGGGAAACAGGAATCGCGGTAAGAGCAATGAGGGTTCCGCGCCATTCGCCCAAGAAGAAAAGAACACAGAGCCCAGTCAGTATTACAGCGGCGATAAGCTCATGTTGCATATTTGCAAACAGAACGTCCACGAATCCGGCGTTGTTGTAGGCCACATTGAGGTGGATCCCGGGGAACTCCTTTTCAAGTTCCTTGACCGTTTTGAGAACGGCGTCGATGGTGACTGGCGAACTGGCGTCCGGGTTTTGAAGCACATTAACGACAATGGCTTCTTCTACTTTGTCGCCATGAAGGTGATGGTACGCCGACCGCGGCTCGATAACTGTATCCTTAACGTCG
>JAYVXG010000679.1:0-3163 GCA_043785475.1 Armatimonadota bacterium | reverse complement strand
ATTTCGAATCGGCCGCCCCGAACTATTGAGCCAAATATCCATGTACCCGAAAGCGCCAATGAAGCTTCTCGCCGTCCAGTAACCAACCCAATTTATCCAGTATTGCTGGGCTGGAGACCCAGGAGCATTGGATGCCTCAATCACGGCCATGATCTTCCCAGTCGTACCTTCAAAAGCCTGCTTAAACACATTTTGTGCGAGTGGATCACCGTAGATAATCTGGTTTCGGATCCAGACGGGCAAAGCGATGACCAACGCAATCACGGCAAAACCCGAAAGAGCCTTCATTGATATTTTTGGTCTCAAAGCCAGCAGTGTCACAAATAATCCTGCCATTGCAACTAATCCAGATGATTTTGTTATGCAGGCAAGTCCGGTAAACACCGCCGCCAACACAAGGGACCTTTTCGTATCTGGTGCTCCGTCAGCATTGAAGGCTCGAGACGCATATGCGAAACTCCAGGCGATGAGAGCGATGAGAAGTGGATCGTTTGAAATTGCTCCACTGAGCGCGCAATTCATCGGAAGAAACGCTGCAAAAGCACCCGCAATAAGCGCAATGTCCTCACGCCTAGTTGACCAAAGGGCCGCAAAGAAAACGCCGACAACTCCCAAGGCACCGATGATGCAATTGAGAATACGAATGACCCGCCCGAAACTTTGAGATTCGACATCGGTTTGGCCCGTAATAGTCGAAATAACCGCCGCCGTAGTGTAGAAAAGCGGGGGTTGGTGGGCCTGGTATTCTTCGACGAGATTTGGTGATTTTGGGTTCAATACTGGAAGCTTGTGTTCGTTGAGAATAAAGGCGATGACGTTTGCATGTTGTCGCTCGTCGGGGGCACCAATGTCATCAATGTGTTGATAGGTTCCGCGCCCTGTCGGTTGCGAAAATACGAATCCGCCCGTCCGGTAGGGCGTTTTGAGCGCAAAAGATACCGCAAACGACAGGTGCAGGCATGCAAAAACTAACAACATTATCTTTGCAAACTTGCTTAAGGCGATCATTCTGGTTGTATCATAGCGTGTAAGGTCAGGTCATTTGTATGACGACATTATTAGCATTTAGCGTTTTTTACGGTTTTTCGGGCGGAGCAGATGCTCCGAGCAAAGGCTTCGTTGCCTGGCAAGACTCTCTGAAGAGCAAGACCTCTATCAGTGCAAAAGTGGCCGTACAGGAAGTCGGCGGTTCCGCAATCTCCTACTCAATCGATATGAAGAAACCCAATCTCCTAAGATTGGATTCCGATACGACGTTGACCATAGCGGATGGAACAAATATCACCACTTTTGACAAAAAGCAGGGCGTCTATTACAAGCAGCCGCAAACAAAAGAAGATTTGAGAGTTCTCCTCGACGGTGATCAATACAACCTCTTCAACGGCTTTTTTGGTACAACACCAAATGTTTTGAAATCTGTTGACGGACAGACCCGAAGCCTTGGCGGCGATCAAGTCATCGAAGTCAACACCTTCTTCGATAAAGGCGAAAAGAAGAAACAAGTTTTCTTTGTCGGTAGCGACAACATTGCCAAGCGATCATTGTTGACGGCAACTAGGGGATCATCTGACAAGCCTCTACAATTGGTCATGAATGCAAAAGATGTCGTAGTCAACGGAAGTTCGGCTGACGGCCTCTTCTCGTTCAAAGCTCCAGACAGCGCGAAAGAGATCAATTACCAAGATCTCATTTCTTCAAAGTGGTTTTACGACCTCGAAGAAGCAAAGTTGATTGCAACCCGAACCCACAAGAAAATTTTCATTGACTTCATGGCATCCTGGTGCGGCCCTTGCAAAATGATGGATCGAGATGTTTTCCACACCGAAGAGTTCTTGGCCCTTGGCAAGAAAATGGTCTTCTGTAAGGTGGACATCGACCTTAACCCAGCTCTTGCAAGTCAGTTTGGCGTGAATGCGATCCCAAATATGTTCGTCATTCGAGCGGATGGATCGGTGGTTGGCTCAGTCCTTGGATACGAAGAAGGGTCAGTCTTCATTCCGAAAATTCAGGGCATGCTGGATTCAAGCAACTAAGTTGTAAGAAATGTCCGTGCCCGGGAGAATTCCTTCTCTCGGGCTTTTTAGTCTATTTTAGGTCGGGTAACCTTCCAATATAAGGAATACAGAAACGGAGTATCTGTTGAGCGCAAAGTCAGGATCTGCGACTGCCGAAAGAGCGGAGCAAGCAAAAAAGCCGAGTCAAGTTTTAACGAAAGAGGAATGCCTTGAGATATTCAAGCAACTCTATCTAGCCCGATATTTCGACGTCAGACTCATAAAAGAGAAAAAACGAGGCCGATTGCGTGGGACCCTATACTCCTCCCATAACCAAGAGGCAATCCTCGTGGGTTCACTATTTGGCCTTCAAGCGACCGACTGGATCAGTCCAATCCACCGAGACATGCCTGCCTTCTTCATGAAGGATTTTCGATTTAACACAGAAAACCCAAATCGACTCGGAATGTCGATTGAAGAAGTCTGCTGTCAAGTCTGGGGCAAAGAAGGTTCCCCGGGACGGGCACGAGATAACTGGTCGCACATTGGTAGCAAGTCGAAGAAAATAATCCACTCGACGTCCATGCTCGCGGGAACAATTCCCGTTGCCGCTGGCGTTGCCTACGCCGACCGACTTCAAGGCGGAAACGCTGTGGTTCTTACCTATAATGGAGAAGGTTCAACTGCTCAAGGAATCTTCCACGAGGCCATCAACTACGCGGCCGTCCACAAGCTCCCAGTCGTAACAATTATCGAGAACAATCAGTGGGCTTACGGAACCCCGGTAGAAATGGAGTGCCCGACCCCCGACGTAGCTGACCGAGCAAAGGGATACGGAATCCTCGGACTTATCGCCGATGGTCAAGACGTCTTCGATGTGTACGACAAAGTCATGCAAGCCGTCGAACACTCGCGAACCGGCAATGGACCAACGATTGTGGAATGTAAAACATTTCGAGCGTACGGTCATGGAGATCATGACGATGACCGAGCGATGAAATACCGACCAGCCAAAGAAATCGAAGAGGGCCGAAAGCGCGACCCAATTGCGGTTTGCAGAAAAAAGCTCATCGAACTTGGCTACCTAACTGGCACAGACAAAACGTCATACATGGCCGAAGGCAAGAACGCCTCTGACTCCTCAAACGAAGACTTTCCTCCCGAAGTTG
>JAYVXG010000678.1:0-10274 GCA_043785475.1 Armatimonadota bacterium | reverse complement strand
AGAGGATAAGACTGCAAGCGGCATCTACCTGCCTGATAGCGCGAAGAAAAAACCGCAAGAAGGCACCGTCATTGCAACCGGGAACGGTCGCGTACTGGACAGCGGGGAGCGAAATAAGCTCACCGTCAAAGTAGGCGACAAAGTACTTTTCAGTAAGTACGGCGGAAACGAAGTTGCGTTGGACGGAAAGGAATACACCATCCTGGATGAGGACCAGATCTACGCTATTTTAGCGAAGAAGTAAGTAAAGACAATAATGGCCGATTATCGAAATCTCGACGTATGGCAGCAAGCTCGCACACTCGTGACGACTGCGTACCGATTTACAGAACTGTTGCCAGAAGCCGAAAAAACCGGCCTTATTCAACAAATCAAAGGGGCGGCAATTGCCGTTCCATCGTCCATCGCTGACGGCTCTGGCCGGGCAAACGACGTTAAGTTTCTTGCTTTCTTGCAAGATGCGATGGGAGCGCTTGCCGCTCTTGACACGTTGGTATTGCTGGCCGCTGACCTCGAGTATGTTGAGGAGTTTCACACTCACGACATTGAGAAACGCACCAAAGAACTGAGCCTCAAGCTTCGGGCCATGGCTCAGAAGATTGAGAGCGAAGCCTTTGGCGTTCGACGACAGCAATTCGAATCTAACGACCGACCACCTCGCCGAGATTTTGGCGATCGTGATCGAGGCGGAGACGGCGATCGAGAGGAGCGACCTCGACGAGAATATCGCCCCGATGATTCTGGTGGAGACCGTCCACAAGGAGATCGCCAGCAAAGTGATAGACCACAGGGAGATCGACCCTACTCGGATCGACCACCCTTTCGCGGCAACGACCGCCCGTACAATCCCGACCGTCCTCCCTACCGTGGTGGCGGAGATCGACCGGGTGGAGATAGACCGCAAGGTGATCGTCCTCCCTACCGCCCTCAGGGAGACCGACCTCCGTACCGAGGAAACGACGGCGGAGACCGACCACCCTATCGAGGCGGCGGTGGCGATCGTCCCGGTGGCGGCGATAGACCCCCATATCGAGGCGGCGGTGGTGGTGGAGACCGACCACCGTACCGAGGTGGTGGTGGAGATCGACCCGGTGGCGGCGGCGGATTCAGGCCCGGCGGTGGCGGCGGACGTCCTGGCGGCGGCGGTTTTAGACCCGGCGGCGGCGGTGGCAGACCTCCATATCGCGGTCCCGGTGGCGGAGATCGTCCCCCACGAAGAGACTAATTCTGACGATGCAACGGACGTAAAAGTCAAGAAACCTCGTCAACACAAACAAACAAAACAACCAATTTAGAAAAAAAAGGAAAACAATGGCAGCAAAGAATCTAGTATTCGATGAAAATGCGCGTAGAGCGCTGGAACGAGGCGTCAACAAGGTCGCCGATGCAGTAAAAGTAACGCTTGGTCCACGCGGACGCAACGTTGTTCTTGATAAGAAGTGGGGAAGCCCAACCATTACCAAGGACGGCGTCACCGTCGCAAAGGAAATCGAGCTCGAAGACCCGTACGAGAACATGGGTGCGCAACTCTGTAAAGAAGTTGCCTCCAAGACAAACGACGTCGCCGGTGATGGAACCACGACAGCAACGGTTTTGGCTCAAGCCATCGTCAACGAGGGCCTCCGATACGTCTCCGCTGGTGGAAACCCAATTGCTCTTAAGCGAGGTATCGACAATGCGGTTGAGCAAGTCGTTGCATTCATCAAGGAAACGTCTCGCCCAATCAAAGACAAAGAGCAAGTCGAATTCGTCGCAACCATCGCAGGAAACGATCCTGAGGTTGGAAAGCACGTTGCCGAAGCTATGGACAAGGTTGGAAAAGACGGCGTTATCACGGTTGAAGAGTCCAAAGGACGCGAAACTTTGCTCGAGGTCGTTGAAGGAATGCAGTTCGACCGAGGCTACATCAGCCCGTATTTCGTAACCGACCCAGAGAGAATGGAAGCCGTTCTCGAGAACCCGTTGATCCTCATCCACGAGAAGAAGATCAGCAACGCGCAAGAGTTCTTGCCGTTCCTCGAGAAAGCCGCCGCCGCTCGACGACCGTTGATTCTGATTGCAGAAGACATCGAAGGCGACGCGCTTGCAACCATCGTTCTCAACAAGATCCGAGGCGTTCTCCAGATCGCGGCGGTCAAGGCTCCTGGCTTTGGCGACCGACGAAAGGCCATGCTCGAAGATATTGCCGTTTTGACCAAGGGAACCTTCATCAGTGAAGACCTCGGCGTCAAGCTCGACAACGTCACCATCGACATGCTTGGCACCGCCAAGAAAATCGTCATCAGCAAGGAAGACACCACAATTATTGAGGGTGCCGGAACTAAGGCTGACGTGATGGGTCGAATCGATCAAATCAAACGACAGATCGAGCACACCGACAGCAACTATGACAAGGAGAAGCTCCAAGAGCGACTTGCTAAGCTCAGTGGCGGCGTTGCCGTCATCAAGGTTGGCGCGTCGACCGAAACCGAGTTGAAAGAGAAGAAGCACCGATACGAAGATGCTCTCTCGGCAACCCGAGCTGCGGTCGACGAAGGAATCGTCGCTGGCGGCGGAGCAACCTTGCTTCGTGCAAGTGACGGTCTCTCGACCAAGGGCCTCACGCAAGACGAAGCACACGGAGTTGCCATCGTCAAGCGAGCTATCGAGGAGCCTCTTCGCCACATCGCGAAGAACGCGGGCCTCGAAGGTTCGGTCATCGTCGAAAAGGTTCGTGCGGCAAAGGACGGCTTTGGCCTGAATGCTTTGACGGGCGAGATCGTGGACATGGTTAAGGCTGGCATCGTTGATCCGGCAAAGGTCACCCGGTCAACCATTCCGAACGCAGCGTCGATCGCGGCATTGGTTCTCACCACTGAGACCTTGGTCGTCGATAAGCCAGACCCTAAGAAGGGCGGTGGAATGCCTGGCGGCGGAATGGACGACATGGGCGGAATGGGCGGATACTAAGTTAGCTAAAATATGGAGGGTGGGCATCTTGCACTCCATGATAGAAAGAGCCTCGGAAGAATTTCCGAGGCTCTTTTTTTTAGAACGAACGAGATTCCACTATCTTCCTATGAAGCACCCAACTGCTTTAGCTCGTGGCACCAGAACAGGCTTGCCGGCCAGCAACGCATCCAACGCCAATCTCAAATCATGTCGAGTAGCCCTTGGTCGAATCTTGCCGATTTCTACCGCCCGATCATCGATCCGACCGCGGTATTCAACTATTTCGTTTCTGACAACAATAATTTCAGGGGAAACCGTTGCTCCTGCAGCTTTTGCCAGGGTGTGAGTGGAATCTAACACTAGTGTGCAGGTGTAGCCAAATGCCTTGCCATGAGCAATTGCCGCTGATGATGTCAACATCGAATCCACGTAGACAATTGAAAACAGAATTCCTTTGGATTTGTACTGAGAGATGATTCGCCCAATTTCTGGGGCGTAACCACTTGCGATCGGGCAATCCGACAAGATGAAGAAGGTCGCACTTATCTTGCCTTTGGCGGGATGCAAGGGATTGAGTCGCCCTCCTTCCGCTGTCGGCCACCCACTACCAGTAGCCTGTCCAGAAACCAAAACGGAGGCAGTTAGTAGGAGCTGAGTCAAGAGCATGTCTCCAAACCATACCCTTGATTTGCCGGATTGCCAGCCCACTGCTATAATAGATCGACATGATTTTGCGGCGGCTCATTCTCCTGACAATTCCAGCGATGGGCATATTGACTGGAGGTGCCCAAACAACTCCCAAAAAGCCGACCTTTTCCCACGACATCGCCCCAATCATTTACAAGCGGTGCGCCCAGTGCCACAGCGATAGCCAAATCGCTCCATTCTCGCTTGTTGGCTATGAAAACGTGCGGAACCGAGCTGCCACCATCGCAAAAGTCACCCAACTTGGCGTCATGCCTCCATGGAAAGCTAAAGCCAACTACGGCGAGTTCCGAGATGTACAAGCTCTCACAATGGAAGAAAAAAACCTGATCGCCCAATGGGAAAAATCGGGTGCTCCTGAAGGCGACCCCGCCGAAACGCCAACTCCGCCAACGGTCGCCAAAGGTTGGCGACTCGGCCACCCTGGCCTCGTCGTCGCCCCATCAAAACAGACAAAAGTGCCAGCCGAAGGGTCGGATTTCTTCCGCGACTATCTCATTGATCCTCAAATTACGAAACCGACATGGGTTCGAGCCGTCGATTTCATGCCCCTGCACATCGGCAACGTTCATCACATCATTCCATCTCTCGTCAAGAAAGACGAGGCCGAGAAACTCAAAAAGATCAAGTTTGATTTTGGTGACGACAGTTGGAAGCAGAAGACACTAGGCGACATAAAGAAATATAATATCCTTGGTTTCTGGTCCACCGGAGCACCACCATTCGAGTCGCCAAACGACACGGCATTTCTCATCAATCCGGGTGACCAAATCGTGCTCGACGTTCACTACAAGACGACGGGTAAGCCAGAGGTCGAACAGCCAAAGGTTGCCCTCTACTTCCTCAAAGATGCTCCCAAAGATGAAATGACGGTGGATGTCATCGCCAGCGGAGATATCTACGTCCAGCCGGACGAAACTGCTCGCTTTTTCGCCATCAGCAATAAGACCAAAATCAAAACCACGATCTATGCCGTTTGGCCCCACATGCACTACATCGGGCGCACATTTAAAGCTTGGGTGAAGTTTCCCGAGGGATACTCCAAGCCCCTAGTCGCCATCGACGACTGGGACCCCGAATGGCAACTTCTGTACTATCTCAAAACTCCCATGGTTGTGCCGCCAGGCTCAAAGATCTATGTGACCGGAACTTACGATAACAGCACCAAGAACCCGCGCAACCCCAACATTCCTCCAAAGGTCATTGAGGGCGGCGAGTCATCGAAAGACGAAATGCTTTTCTTTGAACTCTTTCAAGTCCAACAAAAGCCGAAAGAGACAAAAGAAAAATGAAAAGGCTCCTAAAATTCAGTCAAGAAGCGTTTAGCCTTCAGCTTTTGGCAAACCAAGAGCCTCGTGCGATTCGCGGAGGCTTTTTCTTGTGCGAATTGAATTAGGTCATAATCGATGAATGGCAGAATCCGATCCCGCAAGCAAGATTGCCGGACTTATTTCGCTCGTGATTTCAGGTTTGGCATTTCTAAGACCAAATATTGAGGCATGGTACAAGAAGGCTTTTAAGAAACCGAGTCTAAACGTTATTTGTTTAAAGCAGGCCGAAATCGGATTCAATGTGAGCGGTCCTTACATTATCTGCCACTTGACTTTTTTGGCAAATAACCAAGATGTCGTTATTCTGACCGTGAATTGTGAAGTGTCAAATATTGAAACGAAGGAAACCATCAACCAATCGAGCTTTATGTTTGTTTCAACTGAATTCCCAGCCGGGCCTGGAGCCCTCGCAAAGCCAATATTTGCCCAAAATGGCTCAGCCATAACCACTCAAATTCAGTTTAGCAGTTGGGAAAATGTGCTTAAAATCAAGAAAATTACAGACGCGTTTAGAGAGTCAATGCCTTTGATGACGGAGGTGCCAGATCCAAATTTCGAAAAAGCACTTGTGGCAATAAACTCAATAAACACACAAGAGAATTACAAATCCGCAGAGGCTATAGATCGTTTACGATTTTGGAAAGAAGGAAGATACAGAGTCAAAATCACTTTGGAAAGTCAGGGGCCGTGCATTCGAAATGTGCCAGAATTCGAATTTGACGTAACAAAAGAATTTAGTGAAAAGATGAAGACTGCCACATTTCGAGTTATTTCCGGTTCTCTGGGAATTCCCACATTCTTTGAAAGTGATACAGTATCGCTCGAACCCAGCACTTTCTCAATAACCTAATGGTCGACATACAATTAGCCGGCCAGTAAAGTAGAAAATGTCTCGCGAGATGCGCCGGGCTCTTTTATGGCGGGTGGGCTTCCAGCCCTCCTCTGGTACCGCATCTTGACGCGGAAATATCGTATCTGCCTTCGCGTCTCTAGTGCCACGAAATAGTTCTGACCTAGCTCCCGTCAGTGGCAGGCCAAACGGCAAGGTAGTCCCAACGAGATCATGCCCAATCCAATTGACTGGTAGACTTTGTCCATGTCTCTGACCAGCATATTTGCCTATTCGCTCTTGTTGAACCAAGAGCCGCCAAAGGCTGTAGTCGATCATGGGACCGAGTGGATCGGGAAAGCGGCCAAGTCCGTCATCGTAAAAGACGAGGACGGTAAGGACGTGGACCTGAGAAAACAGTATGGCAAAAAGCCAGTTGTACTCGTGTTCTACCGTGCTATTTGGTGACCCTATTGCCACCGCCAGCTCGGAGAGCTTGGCAAGTTATCTAAGGACCTAGAAGCCGCTAAGGCAACGGTCTACGCCGTGTCGTACGAGCCTGCTGATAAGCTCAAGAAGATGCGTGAAGCCGAAAAGCTCGGACCCCAATTCGTGTTCTTGTCCGACCCAGACGGGAAGTTTGCGGCCCTGTATGCGGGCAAGTATCCTCAAGGCTTTCTTAAGCCCGCGACGATCGTCGTCGGCAAAAGAGGCAAGATCACTTTTGCGACTTCGCTCGACGACTATAAAGTTCGCCCAGCGGCAGAAAATGTTCTGAAGTTCGTGAAGGAATTTAAGAGCAAATAAACCTGAATCCGCATCGCAAATAGTATGGAAGCGACTCCTTAAATAAAAGAGTCGCTTCCGTTAACACTCGTCAGCCACCGGGTCGTCGGAGAAGAATAAGGCTATTGGCCCTGGCAATCACGGATACGAAGTTGAGAGTTATCAGTGAATAACCACCGTTCCGTTGTCATAAGCTTCTTTTCACTGGCTTCTCGCTTTGGTTGCTTCGCAACTCCTCTTCGTTCAACGCAGGGGTCGGAGCACAGTGCCACACCAATCTCTTATTTTAACCCGTCCCACGAAGGGGCTCGCCATGTTGTTGCTCGTGCGGTTGATCGGGCTCGGGATTGGGAAGGTCATACGGGGTCGGAAGTAGGGGTTGAGGCCATAGGTATTCCCAAAAGAAGGGAATCGGTTGTAACAACCGGGACCGCACATAAGTTTCTACGAATTCTGAGTGACCTGTCTGCGGTCTTATACGACGACTATTTCGGTTTCTTTCCCAGCCCTACGATCATCCTTGCCTTTGGGAAATCAAGGATGATCTCCGAACTGGGCTAAAAAATTGCCGACCCTTTGGGGGTTGCAACCTGTAGCCAATCCATCGTTCGAGCGTCCAAGAAGTTATGGGGAATTTGAAGACTTTTCGTGTTTTGATTTTATTGGCGACGCTCGTTGTCACAGCCTTAGCGAACGCCCAAGGCGGAGGTGGAGGATTTGGTGGTGGAGCAGGTGGTGGCATGGCTCAGGGCAATATCGGCGGGGCCGAAGAAGAGTCTTACCCACCGCACAATATCGACAGCGGGGAAGAAGGGAACCGCTGGAACTCAACCAGTGCGATCCTGACCCAAGGCGACAAAGTCGAATACAAGTTCAAAGGCGTGCCCGGACAAACCATTTTTGCCACCGTAAGGACAGACAACTTTGACCCGAGTCTCAAGCTCCTCGACGCGAAAGGGAAAGTTGTGGCGGAGAATGATGATCAGTACGAAGGCAACCAGTCGCCGCTGCTGATGTTCCAATTTCCAGACGACAAGGAATACAAACTCTTGGTTCAGAACTATCGCTCGGCGGGCGGAGGAAAGTTCAAGCTATACACCCAGACCTTTACGGCAATGGAAATTGGGCCCGGGGCCAACACGAAACCGCTGAAGAGTCCCGACGATTTACCCGGACATGGTGGACATCTGGTGTACTTCCACTTCAAAGCGACCGACGCGACGACATATGCTCTCCGCAAAGCGCACTTTACGACCACGGGAAGGAACTGGGACCTGCGATATCGGGGCATCTTGGGTCCGACAGGAGTGAAGAAGGCAGACTACAAAGTGTATGAGGCAGATATCCCAAGCGGCCCGCTCTTTGAAGCCAAGAAGAAAGGCGACTATTACCTTGTCTATGATTCACCTTCCGCCGACGGCACCGTTTCTGCGCGCCTCGACACGGTCGAGGTGTCTAACCTAGAAAAGACCGGTACCGCGAAATTCGATCTCGGTCCGACCGAGCAACGAATCTTTAAGATCAAGGTCGACAAGAGCGACATCGTGCGGACTACGATTGATGCCCCCGAAGAAGCAACCTTCCAATTCAAGGCAAAAACCGTGCCCGAAAAGGAAGCCGACTTGCCCAAAGAGATCGAATTTGCGACCCTCCAGCCGTTGTTAACCAGCGATCGAGACGAGTACCGCCTCTATCACGACAAAGGCGAAGTGACGGTCATTGTCAGCTCATACACGGACAAACCGATGTCGATAACGATGCGAAATCGAATGGATATTCCGACCTGGGAAGACGGAAAACACGTGTCTGGGCGAATCGAACTTGGCGAATCGCAGTTCTACATGATCAGCGGAATCAAGGGCGATATTCAACGCCTCACGGGCACCGCGAACGGGTTCGAGCTTCAATACACGCTTATGGCGATGGACGGCGCATCGACCGAATATATCGACCAGAGGAAGCATCAGCCGAGCGCAGAACTCCAGTACGCCGAGAACCGAAAGTACTTGGTGATGGTGTCGTCGCCCCAGGGCGGCGGAAGCGGAACTTACTCGATGAACCTCGACTCGGCGAAGCCAGAGCCTCTGGCGATCGCGACGGCGGTGGACTATAAAGACGGACCGGCCCTGGGCACCTATGCGGTGCAGGTCGAGGGCGGAAATTGGTACCAATTGACGACGAGAGGCCCGGCGACCGGATACTTGCTGCTGGACGACAAGGGGGATACAATTGGGGCGATTCGTCAGTCGTTTGGCCCTCAGACGATTTACTTCTTCCAGCCGGCCCGAAGGGGGACGATTCGGATTAAGGTTCAGAATGGTAATAAGGACACGCGGTTCCGGTTGGATGCGGCTGCGTTTCCGAATTTGGGAGGATAGGCCAAGCTAGAATGTTTAGCGAGGCGGCTTGACAGGTCCGGTTGGAGCCGCCAGCACCATAACGGCACTTAGAATATGGAGAGGGCCGTTCGTGGATACAACGTCTGGTCCTACAATTTTTGCTCGACCAACCGTTAATCCACCTTTTAGGTTCACCATTACCGAATCACCACCTATCGTCTTCAGAGGTCCTTCCTTCAGGTCTTTGAACATCAGCTTTCCTGAAACTACGTGCATCAAAACAAACTTACGAACCTGAGCCCGATCCTTCAGTAAAGCGTCCAATGCTCCAACCGGAAGCTTTGCGAAAGCGGCATCGTTGGGAGCCAAAATCGTAAACGGCCCATCCGACTTCAGCTTCTCGATCATCCCCGCCCGGGCGACCATTTTGGTGAAGGTTTTAAGCGTGGGGTCGAGGACCAGGCGGTCGATCAAGTCTTTGTCGTCAGCCGTTCGAGCCGCGAATAACGAAGTCGACATCAGGCCAGCCGCAACGGTAATCAAGCGGAAAGTTGCACCTCGAATCATTGCAGACATTATTGCACGCTGTCCAATTTAACTTCTCCTTCTAGTAGATGTCGGTGAGTCAGGCATTAGGGCGAACCAGAGGAACGGAGCTCCCAGGAGGGAGCAATCTTTCGACCCTCGTCTTTAAGAAATACTAGACAAATATATACTATAATATACTGATGCCCTGGGAAACGTATCGAGGAAAACAATACTACGTCCTCATCCGCGAAGTCGACGGAAAACGAATCCGAAAATGGATCGGCGGCGGCGAACCCGGACGCAAAGCCGAAAAAGCCCACCTCGAAAAACTCGCCCAAGACAAAGCAAAGGAAACCAATGCCAGGGCAAACAACCGTCTTATCGAACAATACACCGCCGAATGTAAACGCATCGCCCAACAACACCTCGAACCCTACGGCTGCATCCGCGACAACGGCCGCTGGCGCAAACCGTTGGTAAATTCTTCGCCTCGCCTTTTAGGAGAGGCCGGTAAGCGAGGGACGAGTGAACCGGGTGAGGTAGGTAGGGAACATCTCAATTCCCTCCAATCCCAGACGTTTGATCTGTCTGACGAGGGGGATGATGACCGCTTGCAATCCTATTGTCGCTCTCGCCCTTCGAATGCCGCCGAGCGCGAGTTACCTCTTTTTGAAAGGGAGGTCGATAAGACAAATCCATTGAAAAGTGTTGAAAATGATTGTCGAATCGGGAGAGTAGTGCCAAGCTCCGAAACCACCACCTCGCCACCAATTATCGACCAACTTCTTCCCCTCCAATCCCAGATCCGCGAAAACTCAATCGCCG
>JAYVXG010000677.1:0-3183 GCA_043785475.1 Armatimonadota bacterium | reverse complement strand
GTGCTGACCCGGTCCTTCCGATATACTCTTAGGGATGCCAACAGTCGAAATCAGAGATGGAAATTTCGACTTCGGTTCCGGTGAATGGGACCACCTTTACAAGTCGTCTCCCTACGCCTCTCCATTTCAATCACCTTTGTGGCTCCAAACGTGGACGAAACACTTTGCCCACACTAAACAATTGCGGACCATCGTCGTCCGGGAAGGTAAAGACCTCGTGGGGCTCTTCCCCCTTATTCGTTGCACATCACCGTGGAAATCTCTCCGCCCCGCCGGGGTCGGCCCCAGCGATTACCTGGCTCCGCTCATCTTGGACGCCCAGTCGTCCACATGCGACCTCATTCGTGACGCCCTATCAGAGCTCTCGGGAAAGCACCTGATCGACCTCCACCAAGTTCCCAGTGATCATCCCTTCGCGTTCGAATATGTGGCTTCACAAACCATAGAACAGGCGAAATGCCTGATCCTGGACCTCCCCGCCAGCTTTGATGACTACGTTGCGGGCCTCAGCAAAAGCCTCCGGTACGATGTCCGCCGCTTAGAAGGAAAGGCCCTTAAAGAACGAGGCGCGACCGTAGAATGGGCGAGCCAAGAAACGATTGGCGAATTCGCTGACCAGTTCTTCGAGCTCCACAAGGCTCGGTGGAAGTCCCGAGGGTTGCCGGGCGCATTCTTTGGCAAGAATGAACGGTTTCAACGCGAGTGGTTATCGAAAGGCGTCGAGTCTGGAGCCGTGATTATGAACCGGCTTGTGTGCGAGGGCAGTTCGGTGGGTACGGTGTACGCGATGCACAGAGGTCCAACATGCTATTTCTATCAAGCGGGAATGAATCCCACCGCATCGTCGCTCTCTCCAGGAACCATTCTTGTATCTAAAATGATCGAACGAGCAATCGAAATGGGTTGCACAACATTCGATTTCATGAGGGGCGATGAGCCGTATAAACGACGCTGGAAACCCAACCGAGAACGGATAAACTCACGCATCCTAATTCGCGCCGAAAACGTAATAGGTAAAACCGGAATGTGGTGGAATACCACGGCTTGGCGGGTAGAGTTGAAGGTACGGGAGCGGCTTGAAGGCAAAAGCCTGCGTCCGTCGAAGGCATCTAATCAAAATTCATAGTGTTAAAATTTACTAAATGTCGATGAAGAAAATTGCCATCATCGTTCCCGCATTTAACGAAGCCGAACGCATCGCCGATGTGCTTCGGGCACTAAAAGGTGCCTCACACATTCACGAAATTATCGTCGTGAACGATGCTAGTTCTGACAACACCTCCGCAGAAGCAAAGAAAGTGGAAGGTGTCCACGTTATCGATCTGGTCAAGAATGTCGGGAAAGGCGGCGCGATGGTTGCGGGGGTCTCCGCAACGACTGCTCAGATCGTCGCATTTGTAGATGCCGACTTAGCCGGCCTGCGGGCCGAACACGTCGACCAAATCACCTTGCCCCTTCTGAACGATGAATGCGATATGTGTGTCGGAATCTTCCGAGGCGGAAAGATCCGAAGCAACGCCGCGATGGCGGTAACCCCATGGTTGAGTGGCCAACGAGCCATCCGCCGAGAGCTATTCGAAGCGATCCCCTATCTCGGGGAGCTACGATACGGAGTCGAAGTTGCGATCACCAACGAAGTCCGAAAGAAAAAGTCGCGGGTCAAGCGGGTGTACCTTCGGGGCGTCAGTAACTGCACAAAAGAAGAGAAATACGGCCTCGTCAAGGGCGTTCAAGCTCGAACCAAAATGTACCGAGAGATTCGAGAGGCGATGGTTCGCAGCCGCAAGAAAAACCGAACCCAAGGCATCAAATTTCTAGACCGAAAGCGACCAACCTGGATGGATAAGGATGTCCAAGAAATGATCAAGAAGAAGATGGACGATGTCCGGAAGATCGATCCAATGGTCTCAAAAAAGAAGAAGGACGATTCGGATAAAAACGACCGACACTTGGATCGCTAGCCCAGAGCTTTCAGGATATCTGCTTCGAAATCCTTGGTGTTCGCAGGGTCAAACCCGAGCCACATTCCAATGATCTTCGAGTCCTTATTAACCATCACAAACATTGGCGTCGATGAGGTCATTTTGCGGATTTCCAGGCCGCTCGGGTCGAAGAATCCCGAGCTTGCTTGGCCTACAGAGATTGTCAACTTCCGGTAGCCCTTCCCCGGCAAATTCAGCCATGCGCTGGCCTTCTTGGTTGTGGTCTCGTTCGGATCGATAAACACAAACATCGTGTTTCCTTCCAATTTGAATTGGCTAACATCGCTCGCCGCTTTGAACTTCGACCAGTCGAAAATTGCCCCAGTTTGGAGCGTCAGCAAATCCCGAGAAACGCCCCGAGCTAAAAATCCTGATCGAGGTTCCACCCGGAACTTTTCGAAAGGTATGTTGTCGACGATCTCGAACTTTTTGACAACATAACTAATTTCGGTTGGACCAGTGAATTGAACGGGCTCACCGGTGTCGGTTACCTCAAGCTTCAACGTCTTATCCCCTTCCGAATCGTGGAACGTCTTCGAGTATCGTTCAATTCCACCTGATTTGCCTTCAAGCTTCCACGGGATGCTTTTCGCAATATTATTTGGCGGGTTAGCTGCCCCCGGTCCGGCCATCAAGAAGGCAGTCGATACGAGGTTTCGAGTTCCAGGAAAGCCTCGGCCATCCCAAGGCATGACGTCATAGACTTTGTTACTGAAAACTGATTCGAAGTGACCGTCAATTTCGTTGGTTGCGACGACAAAGTCGTCGGAAGTGAACAAAATATTGTTCGGCTTCGAAAAGAGAAGGCGCACGACAACGTCCTTTTTACCCTTCTCTCGGACCACATATTCGGACCGAATGGCCTTTAGGTGGTCCATCCTATCCGACAGAATTTGGAGGCCAGATTGCTTCTTGCATCCTGCAAGCAATACTAACGAAACGATCATCATTATCGAAAATCCTTTAATTTCCAGCTTCATCTGGGGTTGTTAGAAGTATGCCCCTTTTGCCTACTCAAAAGGGCATTTAATGCTACCTCAGCCAATAGTTCGGGGCTTTTCTCGGCGTCCAAGATAACGAACCGGTGGGGCTCCTCTTTGGCGATTTCCAAGAATCCATTGCGAACCTTTTGGTGAAACTCGAGCGGTTCCCGGTCCAAACGATTAATATCTCGCCGCTTTTCGTTGGTCTCAAAAAGCGT
>JAYVXG010000676.1:0-3194 GCA_043785475.1 Armatimonadota bacterium | reverse complement strand
TCATCCGCTCACCCAACGAAAGCCGCCGAACCTGAGTATCAAGCTTGTCGCTGATCTGTAATGCTTCGACCAACTGGTCCAAACGTCGCTTGTAAAGGGCATCAGGAACCTCGTACAGCTCCTTAAACACCAAAAACGAGTCCATAGCCGGAAGGTCCCACCAAAGCTGCTGCTTGTTACCCATGACGAGTGAAATCTTTCGCAACATCTCGGGTCTTCGGTCGGTCGGTTTATATCCCATGACCGAGCACGTGCCCGAGGTCGGGTACAAAATGCCGGTCAGCATCTTGAGGGTCGTGGTTTTGCCCGCGCCATTCGGACCCAGAAAACCAACGATTTCCCCTTCCTCGATGGTCAAATTCACGTCGATTACCGCGTTCACCGAGGTCTTTTCGGGCTTGATCAGGCCCTTGATCGCGCCCACAAAACCCTTCCCTCGCTTGTTCGAGGTGTACGTTTTCGTCAACTGGTGGGCTTCGATGATCGGCACGAACCTATGGTTTACCCTACTGGCTATCGGCCGCGGGCTTCCAGCCGGCTCTTTGAAATCATGGTTTTCCAGGAACTATTAGTGATTGAAGAATCAACAACGACACGGGTGCTGTCGCCATCAAACTATCCAGCCGGTCGAGCAGGCCGCCATGTCCGGGCAGAATGTTCCCGCTGTCTTTCACGTCCGCCTTCCGCTTCAACCAACTCTCAAACAAGTCCCCCGCCTGCCCAATGACCCCGCAATTGAGCCCAAGGAGAATCATTAAAACCAGCGGATAATGAAAAATAGCTCCTAGAGCCAAAGCCGCTCCAACGCAAGCCAATAGATTGCCAATTGACCCTTCCCAAGTCTTGTTGGGCGAGATGGAAGACGCAAGCTTATGCTTGCCGAAGGCTTTGCCGACAAAAATTGCCGCCGTATCTCCGCACCAGATCGGAATTGCGGCAGTCATGAGAAGTGGCCATGTTGCGGGCGACTTTGATGTGCAGAGTGCAAATAGGGCCATGCAAGCGACAAGAAGCCAGAGCGTACCAAAAAATATTATCGCATTCGTGCTTCCCTTCTTAACACCTATGTAAAGCCCCGAAACACAGACCAAACCGACGGGGGCAATTACCGCCCATTCCGTTGGCGAATACTTCGAAAACCCTAGAAGGATAAATCCCATTTCAGGCATGATGAAAAAACTGTTCACATTGGTCAGTTTGCCAAGCTCAATTCCGCAAGTCAGCGCGATCAAGAAGATCAGCACCTTCACCGCCCAGCCGGTCGGATCAAAAAAAAGAGCCCCCACGACGACGGCCAAAAGCACAATCGCAGTAAGAACTCGTTCCTTCACAAACCTAGTTTAGCCAAAAGTGGCACTGATACGCGGAGTGAGGAACGAAAGCAGCTTATCAGTGTTTCGAACACGGATAAACTCGGCAAAAGAATCCCGAGTCATACGAAGCTAGGAGTGTATCCGTGCCACCAGGACAAGCCTTAATCAGTCGGCAATTCGACTTCCGCGTTCAACAGCTTCAACGCCACCTGAGTCCGATTCTCACACTGCAGTTTTCTCATAATCACGCTGACTAAATTCTTCACGCTCTGCTCGCGCAACTCGGAGACCTCAGAGATCGTTCGATTCGACATCCCCTTCGCGACGAACTCCGCGACCTCATACTCTCGGTGGGTCAACAAGTTTCCCTTCCCGTAAGATCGCTTCCCGTCTCGGTTAATTTGCACTGCTGGAACCAAGCCCGAAAGAGCGGAAACTGATTCGTAGAGGTCCTCGGCTGAGGAAGAGCGAGAAATGGTCGCGTCAACACTCGAAGAGGCGGCTTTTTCGCCAATCATCGCCAAAAAGAAATCACCAACCGCTCGCGCTCCGAGCAAAAACTGGATTTCATCGACATCTAGTTTCTCGCTGTCAACGATCAGCAATTGTGCGCTGGTTTTCTTCGCGCTCGATACTAACTCCTTGGCTGTTGTCTCGCGGGCAACAACTTGCAACGACCCCCGTCGATCGAGAAGACCGGCGAGAGCGTCAAGAAAAAGTCGCTCCTTTGAAAAAACCGCAATGCGCATCATGATATTTGCTCTCCAGAAAGGATGACCATAGTCTAACAAGAAATGAACCGAATAGGTACAAAAATATCAAAACGGTCGACCAAAATACAAAGCTTCACCCTATCAGAACGCTCGCTGATAGGGTGAAAAATGGCTTAAGGGTTGACCTTAACTTTGATTGTCGTTACGTATGGATCTTTCAGACCATAACTGTCAGATACTGTCAGGGTAATCGTAAACTCCCCGTTTGGGCGCATCGAAGCCGCGTTTTGCAGATCGTTGCTTGCCTTTCGGAATCGGTACTTAACGGTTGGACCTTCAGCATCGGTTTGGATGCCGTCAATGTCGTCAAAATCCCATGAATATTTGAGAACACTGCTTCCGCCGTATCCTCTTGCCGCAAAGGTTAGTGTGTCATTTAAAGCACAGGTGGCCTTCTTGAACGTCGTTTCAGCTCGAATCGGTGTTCGGTCATTGATGACCCGAATATCGCCCAAGTAGAAAGCAGTAGTAACGTCACCGCTAAAGCTGATACTCTTAATGATCTTGTTGGTTCTGTCGAAGCCTTTGATCGCTTGAAGCGGAATTCCCGCTTGCTTCCAGCCTCGATCAACGCTTACGGTTGTCGCCGCCGGAACAAAAGCTTCGCTCTTCATGCCATCAGTGGTCGCAATGATGAGTCTCATCATCTTTAACGTTCCTAGCGTTGCACCTGTTGCGCCCGCACCACCACCGAGACCGGGTCCGCCACTGACGCCGCCACCGGGCCCACCTCGGCCACCTGCGCCCGGGGGAGGGCCGCCTCGACCGCCCTGACCACCCCCAAGGCCGCCAGCCCCGGCTCCACCGCCATCGAAGGATCCCACGCCGCCGCCACCGCCGCCTTTCCCTGCTCCGCTAGGAGCACCGCCACCGGTACCTCCACTGGATACGGTCCCGTCGAGCGACTTAAAGGTAATGCGAAGCAAGTTTGATTTGTCTGGAAAGGAACCAGCGAGATCGACTGGCTTTTCCCAATTGAGAATTCCACCCTGGAAAAGGTTCTTCGTTGTGACTCGGATCGAAGTCGTGCCCTCAAAGGCATCTTCTTCGGTCTCAGAGCAAATTCCGCTGCCCCAACTCTTGAGCGAGATGGACTGGTCCCAGATCG
>JAYVXG010000675.1:0-10341 GCA_043785475.1 Armatimonadota bacterium | reverse complement strand
GCCGCTTTCGGTTTCTTCATTGTCGCGCCCTACATCGCATTCTTCGACGTGGATATCCGCTGGCGCTTTCGTCCCTTTAGAAACCCGAACCGAACTTTGTAGGCAACTCGTACGAGATGCCGGTGGAAAACTTGGCTTCCAAAGCAAGGCTCCATGAAGGGCATAGCAATGGTATTCTCCAGCCACAATGCCTGCGATCGCGTTTGACCGCTATTATCGTTTTGACGAGATGACCGAGTTGCTTCGCGCCTACGTAAGCGAGTTTCCAAACCTTGTCGATCTCGAATCTATCGGAAAGAGTCACGAGGGCCGCGATATTTGGCTCGTGACAGTAACCAATAAAACAACCGGCAAGCACCAAGACAAACCTGCATTCTGGTGCGATGGAAACATTCATGCGTCCGAAGTCAGTGCTTCGACTTCCGTTCTTCATATTCTCAATAAACTGACTACCGAGCACGGCAAAGACGATACGATTACCCGCGCCGTGGATACCCGAGCGTTCTATTTGGTTCCTCGACTCGGCCCAGACGGCGCGGAGTGGGCATTGGCCGATAAGCCAAAAATCATTCGCAGCTCGACCCGACCACACCCATACGACGAAGACGACGCTTACGGACTGGAATTGCAAGACGTTGATGGCGATGGTCGGGTGTTGAACATCCGAATCAAAGACGTTAATGGCCCTTGGAAGATTTGTTCGACCGAACCCAGACTGCTTGAGCTAAGACAGCCCGGCGAAGTTGGCGGGACCTACTACCGGTTGCTTCCCGAAGGGCTATTCCACAACTACGACGCATTGACCATGCGCGGGCAAAAGCGAAAGGAAGGCCTCGACCTGAATCGCAACTTCCCGTCGGCGTGGCGGCTCGAGGGCGAACAGTTCGGCGCTGGCCCGTTCCCGACCAGCGAACCAGAAATCCATGCCGCGGTTTCGGCAATCTGCAATCGACCCAACATCTGCGGCGCAGTGACCTTCCATACATTTTCGGGAGTCCACTTGAGACCGCCAAGTCGAATGCCGGACGACGACCTTCCACCTGAGGATATTTGGACCTTTAAACGTATTGGGGAAGAGGGTGAGAAGCTGACCGGCTACCCGGCAATAAGCAACTACCACGAGTTTCGCTACCACCCTAAGGAGACGATCACTGGCGTGTTTGATGATTGGATGTACGAGCATCGCGGGGTGTATTCGTGGACGACCGAGATTTGGTCGCCGCAACGGCAAGCTGGGATCATCGACTACAAGTACATCGACTGGTTTAGAGATCACCCGCTTGCGGATGACATCAAGATGCTGGCTTGGTCCGACGGTGCTTTAGAAGGGAAGGGGTACATCGATTGGTACCCATTCACCCACCCGCAGCTGGGCGAAGTCGAACTTGGGGGATGGGACTCGATGTACGCGTTCCGCAATCCCCCTCCGCAATTTTTGGAAAAAGAGATTTCGCCATTCGCTGATTGGGTGGTTTGGCAGGCATTGGCTTCGCCGAAGTTGGAGTTGAGGGAAACGCGGGTAACCGAGGCGGGCATGGGAGTTTGGAGAATTCGAGTTGCGGTTCAGAACACGGGCTGGCTCCCCACGAATGTTACGAAGGGCGCGATCAAGAACAAGCTTTGCCGAGGAGTTGTCGGGGAGATTTCACGAGCAGGCGCGGACGCTTCGTCACTTGGCAAGAGTGAGCCTGACTGGCTCGTTTCCGGCAACTTGCGCGAGGTTGGAGAGCAATTGAGCGGCTGGGACCGCGTCCCGGTCGGCGGATTTGGCTGGCACATGGACGAAACGACCGATGTCGCGGTGTTCGAATGGGTAGTGGCGGAAGCGGGAGACTACCAAATTGAGGTCTTCCATGAACGGGCAGGGCGAGTTTCGATGATCCTTACCGTATAACCAAAGCGATAGTGTTTGCCGAACCGTTGAGCCTAAAGGTAAGAAAACAATTAAAAATGTAAGGTTATTGTAGTCAATGCATAAGATGAGGCATAGACTGTCACTATGACCCCGTCGACCCTGAATGGCCCGGTTGTCGAGCCGCTGCGCTGTCCGATTGGGATCAAAGGACTGGATGATATCGCGAACGGGGGCCTGATCGCTGATCGACTGTATTTGATCGATGGAAACCCCGGTTCAGGAAAAACCACACTCTCCCTGCAATTCCTGATGGAAGGAGTCCGTCGAGGTGAAAAGTGCCTCTACATCACGTTGTCGGAGACTGCCAAGGAACTCAAAATGACCGCAGCATCGCACGGCTGGACTTTAGAAGGGATCGAGATTGTCGAGACTATTGCCGACAGCGAAGGACTAGAACTTGAGTCCCAGGTGACGCTCTTTAATCCTTCCGAAGTCGAACTCAACGAGACCACGGCAAAAATTCTGATGGCTATTACCCAGCATAATCCAGACCGAGTCGTTTTTGATTCGCTGTCGGAATTACGGTTGTTAGCGCAGAGTTCACTTCGGTACCGCAGGCAGATTCTAGTCCTCAAACAATTCTTCCTTGGACGCAAGTGCACCGTGCTAATGTTGGACGACCGCACGGCAGAAGGACAGGACCTCCAACTTCAAAGCATTGCCCACGGCGTTTTGTCGATGGAACAGTACGTTCCAGCTTACGGATCTTCTCGTCGGCGGTTGCAGTTTGTAAAGCTCCGAGGTTCACGTTGTCGGGGAGGATATCACGACTTTAATATCGAGACAGGTGGGATTGAAGTCTTTCCTCGACTCATCGCCTCGGAGCATTCCGAAGAATTTTCGCATGACCAAGTTCGGAGTGGGATAGCGAAGCTCGATGACCTCATTGGCGGTGGACTTGACCGGGGAACGATTACGTTGTTCCTAGGCCCGGCAGGATCCGGAAAGTCGACGATAGCGACTCAATTTGTTGTAGCCGCAGCACAACGGGGCGAGAAAGCCGCAATTTTTCTTTTTGAAGAGTCACCCCAAATCTTGTTAAAACGGTGCAAATCTTTGGGAATCGACCTCGCAGATTCAATTAACAATAAGTTAGTGACAGTTCGTTCGCTGGATCCTGCAGAAGTTTCGCCCGGCGAATTTGCGCACCGTGTGCGAAAAGCGGTTGAAGATGACGGAGTTAAGGTCGTATTAATTGACAGTCTGAATGGATACCTTAATGCGATGACCGAAGGGGTCTTCCTTATGGCGCAATTACATGAACTCTTGTCATATTTGGGCAGACTAGGAGTCAATACCTTTATGGTCGTAGCGCAACATGGCATGTTAGGAAGCGGCAGTATGCAAACTCCAATCGACACAAGCTATCTGGCAGATACTGTCGTTCTTCATCGATTTTTCGAGTACCGAGGAGAGGTCAAAAAGGCAATCTCGGTCGTGAAAAAGCGCAGTGGTCCGCACGAGGAATCAATTCGAGAACTTTCATTTTCTGGTGAAGGAATCAGTCTTGGAGAACCCCTCCGTCAATTGCACGGCGTCCTCACGGGAGTGCCAACCGAAGTGAATTCGTCTTAATCGGGAGATCAAAGTAAGCCCCATGCAAAGCGAAGTCGGCTCTCGGGTTTTGATGCTAGCTCCAACCCGGCGAGATGGAACGATTACCTGTGAAATTCTCGGCCAAGTTGGGCTCACGTGCGAAGTCTGTAATAACGTCCACGAGGTGGTGGTGAACCTTCAGGCAGGAGCTGGCGCTCTAATTCTCAGCGACGATTGCTTTAACGATCCCGGCATTTCTGAGCTATTTGAGGTCCTCGGGGCCCAGCCCAATTGGTCAGATATTCCCTCGATAATCTTGACGAAAGATTCGACCGACGGGCTTAAGAATAATCGGGCGCTGAAGTCGTTGACAAATATGACGGTAATCCAGCGTCCTGCTCCGATGCGTTCATTGGTTACCGCCGCCCAAACCGCGGTCAGGGCGCGCAATCGTCAGTACGAAATTCGAGACCAGTTGAACTTGATCGAGCAGGCGGCAGCAGAGTTTCAATTGATGGTCGACGCGATTCCTCAACTTGCATGGATGGCCCATGCCAACGGCAATATATTTTGGTACAACCATCGTTGGCTGGAATACACCGGAGTAAAGCTCGAAGAAGTGGACGGGTTGGATTGGGAAAAAGTTCATGACCCCGGCTATCTGCCGATCGTAAAAGAAAAGTGGACAAAATCATTGGCGGAAGGGATTCCTTTCGAAATGGAGTATCCGATGCTTGGCAAGGACGGCAAATTTCGGATGTTTCTGACCCGAGCCCTGCCATTGAAAAATGCTTCGGGAGAAATCACGCGCTGGTTCGGTACCAATACCGATATCGAAGACAGTCGGCAAATTCAAAAGTCACGAGAAATCATGCTCGAGGCAGAACGTTCTGCCCGGTTAGAGGCTGAAAAAGCTGCCCGAATTAAGGACGAGTTCGTCGCGACCCTGTCTCACGAGCTAAGGACTCCACTCAGCGCCATTTTGGGTTGGGCGTACCTTATTCGACTCAAGGCGAACGAGCCGTCAGTAGTTATCGACGGAGCCCAAGTTATCGAGCGTAATGGTCGAGCGCTGACCCAATTGGTCGAGGACCTGCTGGACCTCAGCCGAATCATCACGGGCAAATTAAAGCTAAATCGCGAGAAAATGAATCTCGGCGAGGTCATTTCAAAGGCAGTAGAGAGTTTGCTTCCGATGGCAGAGCCAAAGCAAATCACCATCAACATCGATATTGCTGATTCGTCTCACGCATTTTGGGGAGACCAAGTTCGAATGCAGCAAGTCGTTTGGAACCTGGTCTCGAATTCGGTCAAATTTACCCCTAATAAAGGGGTTATCGATGTTTCGCTTACATACACGCCCGACGAGGCGATTATCGTGATTGCCGACACTGGCGAAGGAGTCGCCCCTGAATTTCTGCCTCATCTCTTCGACCGGTTTAGTCAGGCCGATGCGTCCGCGGCTCGCAAACATGGCGGGCTCGGTATCGGACTCTCGCTGGTGAAGCAGCTTGTCGAAGCTCATGCCGGAACAGTGTCGGTGGAGAGCGACGGCAAAGGCAAGGGAAGTGCGTTTACGATCAAATTACCACTTACCCTGGAAATGCTGGCAACTCCAACGTCAGATGATCTGGTTTTAGAATTGGCAGCAATGCCTCAACTGACGGGTACTTCAATTTTGGTCGTGGACGACGAGCCAGAAGTCCGCAGCTTTATCGAGCGTCTTTTGAAAGAGACCGGCGCGGAAGTCGTCTCATGCTCATCCTCGCAGGAAGGTCTTGAGGCGATCGAGCGTTCGGCGCCAACGTTCATCATCAGCGATATCGGAATGCCGGGCGAAGATGGGTACGAGTTCCTTCAAAAAGTTCGCAAACTTGGCTACACAATGCCGGCTATTGCGTTGACCGCGTTCGTACGGGCCGAAGATCGGGACCGGGCACTACGGGCAGGATTCCAGCATCACCTTCCGAAGCCAATCGACACTGTGCACCTGCTTCGGTTGGTCGAAGACTTGGTGCATTGACAGTGCCGTTAGTGGTTGACAGAAGCACAATCAGGGGCGTCAGCCATTTCACTTTCACTCCTCGCTGTTCCCATAAATTGCATTAATACTGGAAGTTTGATGTTTCTAGTGTAGAACCTACTACATTCGGCGAGCCACTGCGTGGGCGGGACTATTTTGTGGCACGGGCTCCGACCACTGGCTTGAATGAAGTGGAGATGCGAAGCATCCAAATGCGAGGAGCCAGTGGCTCTAGAGATGATTATTGTTCTTGACAAAGTAGACATATGTCTGCTATAGTTATAGTAGGCTAACAAGAGGTCGAGGACTTGCCCGAGTCCATTGCCCATCCAAAAGACATTTAGATGAACCATGCTACAAAATGCAATAAACCCGAATTTAGGTTCAATTCTTTACCAAAACCAGAAAACAAAATGGACCTAGACTGTTTAGGAACATTTTTTTTCAATAACATTCGGACCTCACGACCCTCAAATAGCTTTTGGAAGCTTTTTTTAATATTATTCGAGGTTCGTTTACGAAAATAGGAATTTACTGTTGCACTTGCATTTGCGAAGCGAGCCCTGATTTTTCGGGCAACAAAAAAGAGCCCATCTTTGGACCCTTTTGAAAATTGAATGGCTGCCGCTGTAGGACTCGAACCTACGACCAGCTGATTAACAGTCAGCTGCTCTACCAACTGAGCTAAGCGGCAGTGAGAGGATTAATAATACCCGTAAGAATGTTCGGGTCGCTAGTCGTTGGGCAGTAGGTTCGATTTTCTGCCTTTTTAGCCTGACCGAAGTCAACATTCCTGCCAACAATGCTCGGGTAGGGTTAGAACAGCGGGTACATTCTAGACAGAATTTAGGAGCAAGTTGAACCTAAAGGTCAAGCAAGCTCGTCCAGAAGAATGTTGTTTCGTGTAGGTCTAAATGATCCCCGGGGGAAACCTGCATTGACAACAATCCGTCTGACGTAGTAACTAGCAATAGAACCGACCACGGTCGGAAAAAAAAGGACAAAAAAGAGTATGTGGCAACGTTTTACAGAAAGAGCACGCAAAGTCGTGTTTTATGCACAAGAAGAAGCGCAAAAGTTTGGCGAGGGCTACGTCTCCACCGAGCACCTGTTGCTCGGTCTCGTGCGAGAGGCTGACAGTGTCGCCGCACGAGTACTCGATAAATTGGGCGTCAGCCTGAATCGAGTACGAGCCGAAGTCGAAAAGCAGTTGCCACGTGGTGACGCTCGACCTAACCAAGATATGACGCTCACGCCTCGAGCCAAGCGGGTCATCGACCTCGCTTACGATGAAGCGCGAAACCTCAACAACAACTATATTGGAACTGAGCACTTGCTGTTGGGTCTGATTCGAGAAGGCGATGGTCTGGCGGGAAGAGTTCTGGCCAAGCTAGGCGTTGAACTAGAGAAAGCCCGAAGGGAAGTTATGGGTCTGCAAGATAATGACACCCAAAGCAAGTCAACCTCGGGTGGTTCGAGATCTTCTTCGTCTGGATCGTCTTCTACAACTGGTACCGCCACGGCAACCAAAACCCAAACCTTGGACGAATTTGGTCGGGACTTAACCGAGCTCGCTCGGGATGGCAAACTTGACCCTGTAGTTGGACGGCAAAATGAAATTGAACGAGTGATGCAAATCCTCTGCCGAAGAACCAAGAATAACCCTTGCCTTATCGGCGAACCGGGTGTTGGTAAGACGGCAATTGCCGAAGGGCTCGCCCTTCGAATCGTGAGCGGAGACATTCCGGACTTGCTGAAGAATCGACGAATTGTCGCACTTGACCTCGCTGCCCTCGTCGCCGGTACTAAATACCGAGGCGAGTTTGAGGAGAGAATGAAGAAGGTGATGGAAGAAGTCCGCAAGGCGGACGGTCAGGTTATCCTCTTTATTGACGAGCTTCATACGCTAGTTGGAGCCGGTGCCGCCGAGGGTGCCATCGACGCCAGCAACATCATGAAACCCGCCCTCGCAAGAGGTGAACTGCAGTGCGTAGGAGCGACCACTCAGGACGAGTTTAGAAAGTACATCGAAAAGGATGCTGCACTAGAGCGACGTTTCCAAGCCGTTAAGGTCAAAGAACCAACCGAAGAAGAAGCGATTGAAATTCTCAAAGGCCTCCGAGAGCGATATGAGGCACACCATCATGTGGAGATCACGGATGATGCGATCATTGCCGCGGTGACGTTGTCACAACGTTACATCAGTGACCGAACTTTGCCAGATAAAGCCATCGACCTCGTTGATGAAGCTGCGTCGAGAGTTCGATTGCAGCAAAGTTTGCCGCCAAAGGACGTTCGCGACGATCGAGTTAGACTGAACAAAATCATTACCGAGATCGAGCATCTCGAAAAGAGAAGCAATGAGCCAGAAAAACTCGAAAAGCTGATCAATGAAAAAGAAACAATCGAAGCCAGTGTGATGGAGCGAGAAGAAGCTTGGGACGCGGTCGAGAAGATCGAACCGATTGTCAACGAGTCTGAAATTGCTAGCATTGTTCAGAGTTGGACCGGAATTCCGGTCATGAAGTTGGTCGAAACCGAAAGCGCGAAGCTTCTGAAGATGGAAGACGACATCCACGCCAAGATGGTGGGTCAAAACGACGCGGTTATTGCCGTCAGTCGTGCAATTCGTCGATCCCGAAGCGGACTGAAGGATCCGAAGCGACCTATGGGCAGCTTCATTTTCCTCGGCCCAACGGGCGTTGGAAAAACAGAACTTGCGAAGACCCTTGCTGGTTACCTTTATGAAAAGGAATCGAGCATGGTTCGAATCGACATGTCCGAGTATATGGAGCGATTTGCGGTCTCCCGACTCGTTGGTGCCCCTCCAGGATACGTTGGTTATGATGAGGGCGGTCAGCTTACTGAAGCTGTTCGACGAAATCCGTACTGCGTAGTTCTCCTCGATGAAATCGAGAAGGCTCACCCTGAAGTCTTTAACTTGCTCCTGCAAGTGCTTGAAGATGGTCAGTTGACGGATAGCCAAGGGCGAACCGTTGACTTCCGCAACACATTGATCATCATGACTTCAAATGTTGGAGTAAGACCAATCGAACTCGACAAGCAACTTGGATTCCGCGATTCTCGACAGGATGTTAACGATCCGAAGACGTATGAGCACATGAAGACGAGAATGCTGGAAGAGATGAAGAAGAGCTTCCGGCCAGAATTCCTCAACCGCGTGGATGAGATCATCGTGTTCCAAAACCTCAAACGAGAAGAAATACTGGAGATCGCAGATCATTATCTCAAGCGAGTTAACGAACAAGCTGCTTCGATGGGAATCACCATTGATTTGAGCGACGCAGTCAAGAACATTCTTGTGGACAAGGGTTACGATCCAAACATGGGTGCAAGGCCTCTGCGAAGAGCCGTTCAGCGCTTCATTGAAGATCCTCTTGCTGAGGAAATGTTGGAAGGTAAATTCCAATCTGGCGACGCCATCATGGCCGACGTTGACCCTGAAGACGCTGAAAAGATCATCTTCAAGAAGATCGTCAAGAAAGAAGGCGGCGGCGGAAAGAAGAAAGAACTCGTCGGCAAATAGTCGAAACGTGGGCATTTCGCCTGCAAGAATGAGCCCTGCGAAGTGAGACTTCGCGGGGTTCTTTCGTTTTTCGGAATCGGTGTCGCCGACCATCCCGTCCATAAGGAACGGATGTGTCGATTTGACTGATCAGCAGAAGGGAGCCGCCAGTATAGCGTTTGGGCTGTTCTTCATTGTCGGGGGCATCCGACTAATCATGCGCAAGGCTAAGATCTATAAGAAGGCTTACCAAGGGCGAGCGGTATCAAGCGGCTGGTTCGTCATTTTGTACGGTATTTGCATTTCTTCCGCGGGAATCTACTTCATGACATCCCGGTGAGCTACGAACTGAGGCGGCAAGAAATCACTGCAAATCGAAATACTTATCCTGCGGGGTCTGCCCTGAATAGAAAGCACTGAGTTTCTTTTTGCTCGCATGACCGTCGACCCAGGCGATAATGACGTTATCGATTGCATTCGGATCGGGGATGCCCCAGCAGTGAGCCCCTGCACCGCCCAGTAGTGTGTAGTAGTCCGAAGGGGTCAATAAGAATTTGCCATCGTCGCCGCACCATGATGTTTTCTTTGACGAGTGAGCGGTTGTGAGAGCGACGGTGTTTGCGGGGTCTTCGAGGGCAGTCGATGAGATTGCAGTTTGGGTTGAAAGATTTGAGAAGTCAAGTTTGATTGAGGTCAGATAGCGGACGTTGTAGCCAAAGTGGGTGGTCTGGGCGCCGCTGGAGTCTTTTTCTTTTACGCGGCTGCATGCGCAGAGCCAAATTTGCTTGTTTTTAACATAAGGATCTATTTCGTCATGCCAGAAAGTTACGCTTGAAACTGTGCCGTATGCTCCGAGGGGGAATTGATCGTCATTGTCAGTTTGGTACATGACGAATGAGGTGTCGAGTTGCCGGAGGTTTGAGAGGCAAGACGTAGCTTTGGCGGCGAGTTTGGCTTGGGCAAAGACTGGGAACAAAACGGCGGCAAGGATCGCGATGATGGCGATCACAACAAGCAATTCAATCAAAGTAAAGGCGCGACGGGACACACTTACAGTTTATTGAAAAAATTCGAGAAAACTTCCAAGCGGGCGTTAGAATGAGTTAGAAACGTGGCGAAAAACATCGAACAAACCAATGAACCGCGCTGGACACGAGCGCTGAAGTTCGTCGGGCGGATTTTGAAATTGCTGGTCATCGTTGTGGTTTCTATCGGGGTACCGCTATATCTATGGAACCCCCAAAGAATACATTACCCAGGTAAGAAACATGCGTCTTTGTATCCCAAAATAGCCCCAAATGAGGCGAAGCTGTTTGCCGATGGAACAAGGATTTCGGTGGT
>JAYVXG010000674.1:0-3206 GCA_043785475.1 Armatimonadota bacterium | reverse complement strand
GCGTAATTCTTACCGCAGATTCGGTCTTATTAACGTGCTGACCACCCGCTCCACCTGCTCTCAGAGTTTCGACCTTGAGGTCATCTGGATTAATCGTTACTTCGGATTCTTCAATTTCAGGAAGAACCTCAACTTTTGCGAACGAAGTATGCCTCCTAGCGGCGGCATCGAATGGGGAAATTCTAACGAGGCGATGAACGCCTTGCTCCGATCGCAAAAAGCCGTATGCGTTCGGGCCAGTAATTTGCATTTGAACCGATCGATACCCAACCACGTCGCCGGGAGTCTCACTAATAATTTCACACTTATACCCTTTGCGTTCAGCCCAACGCGAGTACATTCGTTGGAGCATAGCCGCCCAGTCACAAGCCTCACTCCCCCCCGCGCCAGCATTGATTTCCAACAATGTGTTTCGAGAATCGTGTTCGCCAGTAAGCAATGTGCGAAGTTCATAAGCGTCGAGATCCTGGATAAGGCTCAATGCCATCGCGTCTGCTTCACATTCTAGAGAAGCATCCGGCTCGTGCTTGAGCATTTCGTACAATTCCGCAACATCGCGCTCCGTCTTTTCGAGTTCCGCGAACGGAGTCAGGACATCCCTGAGTCGGCTGAGGCGCTGAAGCACCTTGTTTGCAACTGATGGGTCATCCCAAAATTCTTGTTGCGATGATTGCGATTCGAGTTCTTTTATTTGCTTCTGAAGTGCATGCAGGTCAAAGATGACCTTCAATAGCGTCTAGGCGCGGACGTGCCTTAGACAGCGCTTCATGCTGTTCCATGGATAGCATTCGTTGAGTCTACCAGGCTCGGCCAGGTTCAACTTACGCAGTTTTGTATTTGCTAACCGCTAGTCGGCGCTGCTCTATCAGTCTCAATTCCTGCCCAAATCCGTCGCGAACACGACGAAGTGCAGAAGCTAGTCGCTCTTCGGCGCTTTTAAATTGGGCAACATCCCGTTCTGCAATCTTGATTTCAAATCGATCCCATTGTTGCAAAAGCTGTTCTCGCCTGCCCAACAACGCGTCGAGATGTTCAAAATCATGATCCAACGCCGCCTGTTCAGCGGAAAGGGTCAGGATAAACCAAGTTGAAATTTCTTCATGCGGCATTAGGGGTCACCTCCGAGTTAGTTTTGGATGTGCGTTCGAGCTCAACCCAACTGTCTCTCAATTCAGTCATCGTCTTAATCGCATTGTCGATTCGTTCCGGTTTATCATGCATGTTGCCTTCGACCAGCTCATTAATCGTAAACGTATAGAGGCTCAGCAGGTTCGTGGCGATCTCACCGCCATTTCGAATATCGAGCGTGGAGATCAGTTCCATAACTATTTTTTGTGCCCTTTGAAGTTTGAAATTCTTCGTCTCCAAGTCCTTGATGGCCATAGCGCGTTTGCCCTCATCCATAAACCTCAGCGCCCCATCGTAGAGCATGATGACCAACTGAACGGGCGATGCCCCATTAATGGCATTCTGCCGATACGCCTGTGCTCCGTTGTTGTATCCCATCGCTCTTTTCAAGCATCGCTGCTTTCAGTATGTAAATAATCGGGAGTTTCGACTATGAATCTACACTGTTTAGGCGTTTGTTTTTATAAAGTGGGAGTAGGCTTGCAACGGCTCCGATACCTAACCAGGCTATTGGAACGACAAACATGGTCGAATCAACGTACTCCGTGGGTTGTCCTGTCTCTGCTATCGCCTTGGCAATACTCTGTTGTAAAGTGAGGAGCCAGTACGCCGCCCCGCACGCGTAACCACCCAACGCACCAAATGCCGAGGCAATTCCGAATCGACGAACATAGGGCACCGTAAAGACAATCGTAATACCCAGAGCGGTCAGAAACATGCGACCAAGACCAGCATTAGTATTGATGTCGTGATTGGCAGTTCCGCGCATCAAGCAAGTCACAATTGGCACCAAGAGGATAATTAACGACGCGGCCCCAGAAAGGAGGCATCCGCTCAAATACTCTTTGTCAGGATCGCGACTCATACCGCTATATTGCCTAATCCTCAGTCGTCAAAATGACCGGTCCACCTTTCGTGATCGCAACCGTATGTTCGAAATGGGCCGAAAGTTTATCGTCAGCAGTTACCACCGTCCAGCCGTCCTTTAGTGTATTCACTCGGTAAGTGCCCTGGTTTATCATTGGCTCAATGCAGATGCACATCCCCTCGCGAAGTTTTTCGCCTTTTCCCGGTTTGCCAAACATCGGCACATTGTGAGGCTCGTCGTGGAGCTTTTGACCAATGCCGTGACCAACCAGATCGCGAACTACTCCAAACCCATGGGATTCCACATACTTTTGAACCGCGGCACCAATGTCGCCGATCGTGTTTCCTGGCCTCGCTTTGGCAATTCCCTGAAGGAGGGATTCTCGCGTGACATTCATCAGTTTTTGAGCTTCCGACGAAATAGTTCCTACAGCAAAGGTCCAAGCCCCATCCGCGTGCCAGCCATTTTTGACGACTCCGAAATCAAGGCTAATGATATCACCTTCCTTGAGTGGGTCATCGGTCGGGATTCCGTGGACAACCACGTTGTTCACCGAGATACAGGTTGCCGCCGGATAGCCTCGATAATTGAGAAAACTTGGCGCGCCTCCTTCTTCGCGAATAAGCCGATCAGCAAGTTCGTCAAGCTCCTTGGGAGTCGTTTTCCCCGGAACAATTGTCTCCGAGCAAAGACGAAGAGTCCGCGCAACGATCCGTCCAGATTCTTTCATTTTGGCAATGTCGCTAGCCGACTTTATGATCGCCATTAACTCATCTCCGCATTGATGTCTTTATATACTTCCTCGGCATCCCGACTGGCATCAATGATGCTAGTAATTCCGAGATCCGTGTAAAACCTAATCACCGGCGCAGTGTCCTCTCTGAAAATCCTAAGACGTTCTCGAATGGTCTCCGGCTGATCGTCAGACCGAACAACAATTGGGCTATTGCAAACATCACAAAACCCTTCTCGGGTTGTGGGCTTGCTGAGCGCGTGATATATGGCTCCGCACTTCGTGCAACCCATTCTGCCGCTCAAACGATTGACAATCAATTCATCGGGTGCAAAAAGCGAGAAGACTCGCTGAATCGGCATACCCAATTCGACCAGAATCTCTTGCAAAGAGTCCGCTTGCTTGATGTTCCGAGGAAAGCCATCGAGAATAAAGCCGTTTTTTCGAATTTCCGGGTCCCGAAGGCGCTTGGCCATC
>JAYVXG010000673.1:0-3207 GCA_043785475.1 Armatimonadota bacterium | reverse complement strand
AGTCGGCGGCGGAAATTGGTTCGTCCAAGCTCCAAGCTATTACAACTCCACGTCCGTCTATTGGTTTGGTCCGTGGACTTTCGGCAACACTTCTGACTGGTTCCAATATGGTGGTGCTTGGGATTTCGTAAAGGGCAATGTTCAAATTGGCTTTGCCGACGGCCATGCAAAAACTCTTCCAACTCCTCAGCTCTGGGCTGGAGCCGATCCACTCACTTCGGCAGTTATCGATTGGGACAAATATCTCTGGGGCGGCCATCAAGGTTAATCGATTCGGTCTAATATTGGGAATCACTTTTGGGTGCATCCTCTTCGGAGGATGCAAATCAAGCGACGGTGATCCCAATTACTCAACAGAAATCAAATTGACGGCAGAACAAAGAGCAAAAATGGAAGCTGAAGCGAAAAATCGACCAGCTCCCGGTACCATAGACAAAAATACTGGCCTTCCAATGGGAGAGCCTGCTAAGATTAAAAGTGCTCCCGGCAAAAGCCACTAGAGCTTAGACCAAATTAGGACTCGATCAGTAATGATCGAGTCCTAATTTATTCACCATTTATTTGCGCGGAAAGCGACATGCTTGCTTCAACCTTAATTTTCCGGTAAGGTTCAAATATGAAATTGGGGAATCGTTTTGCCGTTTTGGCCCTCGTCTCGGCATTTTCAAGCCTGTGCCTGGCCGATCAAATTGTTGGAGCTCGTTGGATAGCCCTTAGCCCAGATGGCAGCCGAATCGCATTCAGTTATCAGGGCGATATCTGGATCGCCTCCTCCGCGGGTGGAAAGGCCATTCCGCTTACCGACAACGTCGAAATGGATGACCGCCCGGTCTGGAGTCCCGATGGTACCAAAATTGCATTCGCAAGTGATCGCTACGGGAATAACGATGTCTTCGTCGTTGATGCCGACGGGGGAAGGCCAAAGAGAATAACCTATAACTCAGGATCCGATATCCCAAGTTCGTGGACCCCAGACGGTAAGTCGATATTGATACAGCGACGCTTAGATAATGCATATCGCGGCATCTATTCAGTCAACATCGAAACCGGAGCCCTCCACGAATATTTCCTCGATCAAATGGCAATCTCCGACCCCCAGGCCATGTCAAACGATCAAATCCTTTACGGTCGTTTCGGCTTTCCGTGGACCCGCCCCCGCTACAACGGCTCTGCGGCCGAGCAACTGTGGATCTTCGATAAGAAAACTAACACCCGAAAAGAATTGCGAAACACCGGGTTCCAGCACCTCTGGCCACAAGCTACCGCCTCGGGAATTTACGCGGTCACAATGACCGACCCGGTTCCGAGCAGCAGCACCCTCACTAAGAGCGTTGGTCGGGTGACATTTACAGTTGGCGGCACTCCAAACGTATACAAAATCGAATCGAACGGAACCGCCAAGCGGTTAACTAACTATTCCGGAGACGGCACTCGTTTCTTGACCGCCTCACATGACGGAAGCACCCTGGCTTTCGAGCGAAATGGTGACGTTTTCGTGATGAAGCCCGGCGGCGAACCGAAGCAAATAGAATTCAGCGCAAATATTGACGATAAAGTCACAACCGAAGAGCATTTGGTGGTCATCGATGGCGCAACGACTGCGTCGCTTAGTCCAGACGGAAGCACAATCATTTTCTCAGCCATGAACGAAATATGGTCGGTGCCAACCAAAAAAGGCGAAGGCCCCAACAAGGACGACGCAACGAGGCTAACGGATTGGGCCGGGCTCGATGAGAAGCCTGTCTATGCTCCAGACGGAAAATCTGTTTTCTTTATCAGCGATCGCGACGGATCCGAACGCCTGTACCAAATGGAATTACTTACGAAGCAAATTTCAGTTATTTCGACCGAAGATGCGCAGGTTGACAACCTCCGAATTAGCCCAGACAAAAAGTCGCTGTTCTTCCAACAGTACGGTGGGAAAGGTGGCATTTACAAAGTCCCCGTAACGGGAGGTGCGCCAACGATGGTTCATTCCCGTCCGGGTCGATCGAACCTCGATTTCAGCATTTCACCAGACGGCCGGTACATCGCATTTGTTGAGACCCTCAGTGGGAGTGGCTATTACTATTGGCAATCGGGAAACAACGTTTTTGTGGTTGACACCACCACTGGCAAAAAGGAAAACGTGACTCAAACAAACCAGACACACGCAAATCCAATCTGGTCGCCAGACGGAAAATATTTGATGTTCCGACGAGCCACGAACTTGATAGCTCTGCCGCTACAACCAGAATCTCAACGAGCATCCGAACTGACGATGAAATTTGAAAAGCCTAAGGAGGCAGTGAAAGTTGAAATCGATTTCGAAGACATCGAACTCAGGGCTCGGTCCATCGCGACGGGGAACCCCACGTCAGTCCAATTTGATAAGGAAGACGGATCAATGTACTACGTCACCGCTGAAGGCACTTTCAAAATCGATTACAGTGGAGAAAATCCACGCCGAGTAACCAATCTTGCATCGTCTTACGAGTTGAGCGAAGACGGTAAGACTATGCTCAGCGTACAATTGGGCAAGCTTTTTACCATTAACTTGAGGGCTCCCGGCTTCCCAGCGACCGCGGTTGCCTTTCGAGGTGAGTTTTCTCGCGATATCAACCAAACACGAAGGGCGGCATTCCACCAATTTTGGCGTGGCTTCAATAACGGTTTCTATGATCCAAATTTTCACGGCCGCGACTGGGTTGCCTTAGGCAAAAAATATTCGCGACTGTTGCCATCCGTTGGTCACCGAAGCGAAATGGCGACCCTCTTGGGAATGATGGTCGGCGAATTGGAATCCTCTCACTCAGAAGTTTCTGCGGGGCCCGGCGGGAATAAGGGCCAAGCTTCGGCTCACCTTGGCTTTAGCTGGGATTACAGTTATCCTGGACCTGGAATCAAAATCAAGGACGTGCCAAGACATAGTCCTGGTAGCTACGCCAAAACGAACTTGAGCCCTGGCGAAATTGTTTTGAAAGTCAATGGAAAAGAAGTTTCGGCGAACGAGTCGGTCTTCCGAGACGTGCTGGCCGACCAAGTCGGTCGTGACATCGTCATGACGGTTCGCGGTCTTGACGGCCTGAATCGAGAAGTCAAATACCGTGGAATCTCTCAAAGCGAGTATGCCGGCATCGTTGGCCAAAACCGCCTAGAATCGAATCGCAAATACGTCGAATCAAAGTCGGGTGGGGCCGTTACCTATGTTCACATTGCCGGTATGAA
>JAYVXG010000672.1:0-10366 GCA_043785475.1 Armatimonadota bacterium | reverse complement strand
TAGACAGTGGCGGCTTCCTTCTTTCGATTCCGGAATTCAACCGCGTAGCCCGAATGTGAGCTTCGCCTACCCGTCACCGAGTAAGCAGTGCGCTTGTGGTTTGCCTTAATATCAAACGACTTCCCAGCGGTCAACGAAACTTTTTCGTCCTGAGGAGTGTGCTTAATTTCATCTTCTCCGAGGAATTGTAGCGAACCTCCGGCATCTCGTTGGTAAAGCCTAAATTTGCCCGCCGGCATCGGCATACCGAGATGGGAATTTTTGTTGTTGACAAACTTGACCTTAACTTCGGAATCGAGATCGCCATCACCGGTGCCAGACCCGGCTTCGAATGTCACCAGTTTTTTGAAAGGCACGTTTGCGCCTTCCAAGAGACTCAACTGTTTCGTCTCCTTGTTTCGGAGGCTGGCCGGGCGATCCAGCGTGTACAGGTGGTATTCAAACAGGCTTTCTTCGCTAAACTGATCTTGCTTTCTTTCCCTGGCATTGCCATTGACGATTGAAAGGGTGTTGAAGACAGGTTTTTCAACATTTATGACGTTAACGTCACCGGCCAACAGCTTCAGCTTGGCGTCGGTGAAGCTGACTCCCGACGTGTTCGTCATCGATACCCAACCTTGCATATCGGCCGCATTCGAGTTGCCGAGCGTCATCACATAATTTGCTTTCCATGACATTCCCTTCGTCAAATAGCTCAGCTCCATCTTGGCGTCTTGTTCCGCTGAGCTTTCGAGTTGCCACACCAAAGATGGCTTCGATATGAGACCTTCAGGGATCGCCAGAACATCGATTTCGCCATCTGGAGAAAGGATAATTCGCCCATCATCCGCGCGAATCACGAGGCCGTTGTAGGAGTACTCGTGTCCGCCGCCTTTACTCACAACCGAGGTCGGGGAGTTCAAAAGCACGCCATCGAGAGTCTCTTTCTTGTTCGCAATCGCGCGGGTTAGGCGAATGCGTTTGCCCACCGACTTCTCCAAGATCGCTTGAGGCGATATCAGGTCGTATTGGTAGTTTTGTTCCAACACTGATACCGAACCGGGATTGTTCAGGCACTTAAAACCAACGCTGGTCGCGTCGATCAGTTGAGCGACATCTTCAACGACAACCTTCTGTTGACCTCTTACAAGATGCAGAGTTCGAACATCTTTAATGAAACCAAGCCCCTGGTTGTAAACCGTGACATCAGTCGTCCCAGGGACTTGAAGAGCCATTACTGCGGCAAGAATTCCAATCATCGTCTTTCCCTCTTTGCTAAAGGCTGAAAGCTAACAGCTGAAAGCTCGATTACCATTTCGACTCCACCGTGTACTTCACCGTTTTGACTTCATTCGATTTGAGTCGTACTTCGAAGATCATCGTGCTTGAGTCTTCCTTGATGTACGGATCGGACTTCGCAATCACTTTCCAGTCTCCAGTCTGGTGTTCGTAGACATAGACCGTCTCACCGACCTTTTTTCGGTTGCGAACCTCGATTGAGTAGCTGGAGCGAGAGGAATTCTTACTCAGCTTAGTGTACGAAGTCTTCTTGTGCGAGGCTTTGATGTCGAAAGACTTCCCGACCGTGAGCGAGATCTTTTCGTCTCGGGGGGTGTGTTGGATTTCGTTCTCACCGAGGAATTGCAGCGAGCCGCTCGCGTCTCGCTGATAGAGGCGGACCTTTCCCGCGGGCATCGGCATCCCCAGGTGCGACTTCTCGTCGTTCTTGAATTTCACCATCACATTGGAATTTAAGTCTTGTTGCGAACCACCCGACTCATTGGTGGGGTCAGCGTACGAATCAAACGCCACGATCTTTTTGACCGGAATATTGAAGCCAGACAAGAGGCTCAGTTGCTTCGTTTCCTTGTTCCGCACGCTAGAGGGTCGTTGCAGGGTGTACAAGTGGTATTCGAATAGGCTTTCCTCTTTGAACCACTTTCCAACAGGACGAGTAGCATTAGGGACATCCGCAACCCTCTTCTTAGCTATTTGCTCTCTTTCAATTCCTTGGTCGTCAAAATTGACATTGACATCGCCAGCCAGCAACTTCAAATTTGCATCCGTAAACGTTAGGCCCGACTGGTTATTCAGCGAAACCCAACCCTGAATATCGCCGGCGCTACCGTCACCCAGCGTCAGAACATAGTTCGCAGTCCAACTCATACCCTTCGTCAAGTAGCTCAGCTCCATCTTCGCCCGCTGATCATTCGTGCTGTTCAGTTGCCAAACCAATGAAGGCTTTGAGATCAGCCCCTCCGGCACTTCCATCACGTCGATCTCACCATCGGGAGAAAGGATGATTCGCCCATCATCGGCGCGAATTACGAGTCCGTTGTACGAATATTCATGGCCACCATCTTTGCTGACCACGGAAGTTGGCGAATTCAATAGCACTCCCTCTAGCGTTTCCTTCTTGTTGGCAATAGCGCGAGTCAGGCGAATTCGCTTGCCTACCGACTTCTGTAGAATCGACTCAGGCGAGATAAGGTCGTACTGGTAGTTCTGCTCCAGAATCGAGATCGAGCCCGGATTGTTCAGACACTTGAAACCAACGCTGGTCGCGTCGATCAGTTGGGCCACGTCCTCGATGATCAGACTTTGCTGGCCCGCTTTGACGTCAATCATGCGGACGTCCTTGACGAAGCCGAGGCCTTGGTTGTAGACGGTTATCTCAGTCGAGCCGTCAACGAGCATCGCGGTTGCCGCGAGAATTGTTGTTATCATCCTAATCTCAAAGTGCTTCTTGCGAGACAAGAGGCACTTTGGTTAGTGTACGAAAGAATGGAAAAAGTTCAGAGGAAAAATAGTGGTTGAGAGTTTGGAGTTAGGCGAGGACGAGTCTTGCTGCCGCACTAATCCGACTGCCTAGAATCTTGGACGAGAATCCAATCTAATTGACGAGGTTAAGGAAATATTCATAGCCTCGCCAATTTAGTTTTCCGCTGTTTGAGAGTTAAGCCATGGCGGATTAGCGAGGCATCCGTCCATGAATTAGCAAGTTTGGCATCGGAATCGTTCCTTACTTCCTTGCTTCTTAGCTTCTCTGCTTCTTGGCTAGCTGACTACCACTTCGTTTCGACGGTGTACGTGACCGCCTTGACTTCACCTGCCTTCAGTTTCAACTCGAACACCATCGTGTTCGAGTCATCTTTCACAAAGTCGTCTGATTTCTCAGTGACTTTCCAGTCGCCCCAGTGTCTTTCGTAAAGATAGACCACGGCATCCTCTTTCTTGCGATTGCGAACCTCAATTTGGAATGTCTCGCGGAATGATGTCGGCGAGAGGCGCTTGAAATCGGTTCGCTTTCGGTCGGCACGGACATCGAAGGAGCGCCCCACATTGAGCGAAATTTTCTCGTCTCGCGGAGTGTGGTTGATTTGGTCCTCGCCGAGATATTGCAGCGATCCTTTGCTGTCACGTTGGTACATTCGGACCTTTCCAGCAGGCATTGGCATGCCGAGGTGAGATGCTTTGTCGTTGACGAATTTGACCTTTACGGCGGGACTCAGGGCTCCGACTCCAAGTTCGCCTTCGCTCGGATAATAGTTTCCGTATCCGGCCATTGAGTCAAATACAATCTGCTTCTTGAAAGGGATATCTGCGCCTTCGAGCAAGCTGAGTTGTTTGGTTTCCTTGTTTCTCACGCTCGCCGGTCGACCCAATGTGTAAAGGTGATATTCAAAGAGGCTCTCTTCTTGGAATCCATCGGCTGCTTTAGCCATCGCCAATTCTGGGCGTCCACCGCCGTACCCGCCCCTTACTTGCGGACGAACGACATTTACATCTCCGGCGAGGAGTTTCAAACTTGCGTCGTTAAAGGTGAGTCCAGATTGATTGTTGAGAGTGACCCAGCCTTGCAAATCGGCTTTTCCGTTTTCACCAAGAGTCATGACATAGTTAGCTGTCCAACTCATTCCACCAGTGAGATAACTAAGTTCCATTTGTGCGGTCTGGTCTTTATCACTTTCGAGGTCCCAAACGAGCGAAGGTCTGGAAATCAATCCTGCGGGCATTTCCATGACATCAATTTCGCCTTGTGGAGAAAGGATAATGCGGCCATCATCCGCTTTTATGACCAGGCCGTTGTAGCTGTATTCGCTACCATTTCCAGTGTTGATGACAGATGTCGGGGAACTCAACAAAACTCCTTGGATGGACTCCTTGGTGTTCCCCATTGAGCGGGTAAATCGAACTCGTTTCCCGACCGATTTTTCCAAAATTGCTTGAGGTGAGATAAGGTCGTATTGGTAGTTTTGTTCGAAAACGGAAATCGAACCGGGGTTGTTAAGGCACTTGAAGCCGACGCTGGTCGCGTCGATAAGCTGAGCGACATCTTCGATAATCACTTTTTGCTGCCCTTTTCGGAGCTTTACCGAACGAGTGTCTTTGACGAATCCGAGTCCTTGGTTATATACCGTGATCTCAGTTGAACCTGGCGCAAGCAATGCGCTCATGAAAATAAATGGAGCAAACATGTTTCTCTCTGTTTTTGTTAGACGTTCTTGCGCAAGGTTAGTTACCGCGACAGGATCAATTGTTCAATGGAATTCACGACACGGAAAGCGCCAACAACTCGGTAGACTTTCCACACAATATGAAATTGCTTGTACCTATCAAGCGGGTCGTGGATCCATACGCAAAGGTCCGTCCACTTAGCGACGGAACTGGAGTTGACACCACCGGCGCGAAATTTGAAATTAATCCCTTTGATGAGATAGCCATCGAGGAAGCAGTGCGCCTAAAGGAGCGTGGAATCGCCACCGAAATCATCGTAGTCAGTATCGGAAGTGCTTCGTGTGAGGACCAACTTCGCAAGGCCCTAGCGATTGGTGCCGACCGAGCGATTCTAATCGAGACCGACACCGTTTTGGACCCGCCGGCCGTTGCTTCACTGCTAAAGGAAGTAGTTATTTCCGAATCACCGAGCCTTGTGTTGATGGGAAAGCAGGCCACCGATGACGATTGCAATCAGGTTGGCCAAATGCTCGCCGCCAAGCTTGGGTGGCCACAAGCTACATTTGCGGCAAAGGTTGAAATTTCGGGAAATACCGCACAGATCACTCGTGAAACGGATACCGGTGAGCAAATTGTCTCGGTGCCTTTGCCAGCCGTGATCACGACCGACCTCCGGCTGAATGAGCCGCGATACGTCGCCCTGCCTGGAATCATAAAGGCTCGAAGTAAGCCTCTGGAAAAGCGACCATCAGCTTCTGTGCAGGGACTGATGACTACGATAACCGCCGTTGAACTGCCACCGGCAAGACCTCCGGGAAGGCGAGTTGCATCGGTTCAAGAATTGGCCGCCGCAATAAAAGAGCGGGGTGTTTTGTAATGTCCAAACTTCTCATTATTGCTTTCGATTCTGATGACGCAGTAAACAGCTACGGATTTACCAAAGCAACAGGACTTCCCTTCGACGTGCTGCTACTCAGCGGAGCCAGCGTGGCTTGTGGCGCCGGCACCTTTATGTCAGCCGACCTCGCAGGAATTCCACCCGCGGACGGTTTGGCGAAAGCCATCGTTCCACTTGTTGCCGGTTACTCCCACATCGCTTCTCCGTCGAGCATGATGAGCAAAGATGTCTTGGCGTATTTGGCGGGGTTACTTGATGCCGGGATGGTGAGTGATGTGATCGGCATCGTGTCGCCGAGTGAGTTTAAGCGACCGATTTATGCGGGGGCCATGACTGCCACCGTCAAAGTCAATTGCGATCCGGTTGTCATCACGTTCCGTCCTAGCAACTTCTCCAAAGAATTAGGTGGGGCGAATACCGTTGAATCGACAGTTTTTTTAACGATCAATAGTGCGGTTACGATTGTTAGCGAGGCCAGTCGAGGATCAAGTCGGCCAGATCTTAGTCAAGCAAAGATTGTCGTCTCTGGCGGACGTCCACTCAAGGACGCGTCAACGTTTGAATCTGTCATTGGCGGCTTCGCCGATTCGCTAGGTGCCGCTGTTGGAGCAACTCGCGCGGCAGTCGATGCGGGGATCGCGGCCAACGAACTTCAGGTTGGACAAACGGGCAAAGTCGTTGCGCCGAACCTCTATATTGCGGCTGGAATCAGTGGTTCCACTCAACATATGGCGGGAATTAAGGATTCTAAATTGATCGTGGCAATTAACACGGATGCTAACGCTCCAATTTTTGAAGCTGCGGATTTGGGTTTGGTCGGAGATTTATTTTCTGTCCTTCCGGAACTTCAGCAAGAGTTAAAACAATAGAAAGAAGAGATACAAGAACGGGGTCTTAGCCGTCAGAGTTATTTATGAGTATTACCGCAATCGCAATTTGCACGTTAGGCCTCTTGCAGGGTCAGGGAGCTGATACCGTCGCAACGATCAACGGGGAGGCTCTTTCCGATCAGTACTATCACCGGAGAATGGAATATCTGCCCGGACTTGGTCGAAGAACGAATACGGGGCAATTCGTCGAAGTAATGCCAGCCATCGCAACTCTGGATACATTGGTTACGGAAATGCTGATCCTTCAACTTGCAAAAGCAAGAGGTTTAACGCCAACTGAAACAGAGGTTGATCAGGAAATTTCTTACCGAATCCGGGTCAATTCGAATTACGTGAAGGATTGGCAAACAGTTGGTCGAACCCTTCCTGAATTGAGGCATATGGTCAAAGTTGAACGAGCTCAATTTAAGATTCAAACCGACGGCATTGTGGTTACCGAAAGTGATGTTCAAAGAAATTATGATGCGTCTAAAGCGACGCGCTATGCCATCCCAGTTCGCGTTAAGCTCCTTGTCATCATCGTCCACGATGAGGAAGCAAAATCGCGGGTTGACACTGGATTGAAGGAAGGTAAAAGCTTCGGCGAAATGGCGAAAACCTACAGCACAGACCCAAGTAAACTTGCCGACGGAGAATTTGGCACGGTGCCCATTGACCTGTTGGGAGACGAAGTTAAGGCGGCCGTTAAACCCCTAAAGAAGGGGGAACGAACCGGTTGGCTTGGCAAGGTCGGCACCTTTGCAAAATTCCAAGTTGACTTGATTTTCCCGGAAGCAATTTTTCCCTTGGACTCTAATCTCAAAGAGAGCATTCGCCGAGAAATGATGCTCATAAAAGGGTCGGGCAAGGTTGACATTGCAAAGCTCGTTCGCGATGCTCGGCTGTCCGCGAACATTTCGATAAAGTCACCCGAAATTGACAAAGCGTACAAGCAATTTGTAGAGCTAGAAAAGAACGCTAGAAACGGCGGATAATGGTCGTCATCGACGTCAGTCAGTCGACGGACTTCCAATTGCTCCGCAATGAACTTGTTGGACTGCAGGTCTATCATGCCAATCCAAACTGCAAGACGTTTGATGCGATTGGTGTTGCCAGGGTCTATCCTGGGGCCAAAGACGTTGAGCAAAGCGCAGTTGTCCTGATCCCAATCAATGAACCGTACATTAAGCTCAGCGTCATCATGGATTTGCTCCTGGGGCCGCACGGATGCCCCTGGGACCGCGAACAGACCCATGATTCGCTTAAAAAGTATTTACTGGAAGAAGCTTATGAGTCTCTCGATGCAATCGACAAAAAAGACTTTAGCGGTTTGGCCGAGGAGTTGGGAGATCTCACTTTGCAACCAGTTTTTCACGCTCGATTGGCCGACCGAGATGGCGAATTCGAATTCCATGAGCCTCTTCGCTGTATTTGTGAAAAGTTGATCCGCCGCCACCCCCACGTTTTTGGCGATACCGACGTAGCTAACGCAGACGAGGTTCTGAAGAATTGGGATGCAATTAAGAAAAGCGAGAAAGTGGAAGTCACCTCGATACTGGGGGGTGTTCCGAAGGCACTCCCGGCCCTAGGCCGGGCTCACGAGATCAGTAAACGCGCCGTTCGGTCTGGATTTGAATGGCCAAACATTGATGGCGTTCTCGATAAAGTTCGCGAGGAAGTTGCGGAACTAGAAGAGGCAATCGCTGAGGGCGACCAAGAGCACATCAAGGCGGAAATTGGCGATTTGCTTTTCACAATCGTTAATCTTGCTCGATGGCAAAAGGTGGACGCCGAAGATGCACTTCGCGTCATGCTCGATCGGTTCCAGTCGAGATTCGAATCGATGGAAGCCAATGCGCCAAGGGTTTTGACGGATCTAACATTTGATGAGTGGGCCGAATTGTGGAATCAGGCTAAAAAGACGACAGGCGGAGCATAATACGTTAAGGTGAGAAAAGGATCAGCGAGGGGAATTGGGCAACTGCTAAGTCCAGAACGGGAAACGGTTTCGCGGGAAATCCCAGTAGACGACATCATCCCAAACAAACGTCAGCCACGACGGCATTTTGACCCTAACGCTCTCGATGAGTTGGCGGAGTCGATCCAAGTTCACGGCGTGCTATCACCAATCCTAGTGCGGCCTCTTTCTGTTGGCAAATACGAGATTATCGCGGGTGAGCGCCGGTGGCGGGCAGCCCAGATCGCAAAACTCAAGACGATTCCCGTTTCGGTTCGCTCCGTGGCGGGTCAAGAATCTCTTGAACTCGCTATTATCGAAAATGTTCAACGACAAGACATCTCGGCGTATGAGGCTGCACTCGCTTACAAGCAGCTAGTTGATGAATTTGGCCTCAATCAAGAGGACGTTGCGATGCGAGTTGGCAAGACAAGGACCACTATTTCGAATACCTTGCGGTTGCTTCGCCTTCCGGAAGCAATATTGAATGGTTTACAAGAAGGAGCTATTTCGGAAGGTCACGCTCGGGCACTCCTGGGGTTTCCGAACGAAGCAAAACAGTTGGCAATTTATCGACAAATTGTCAATGAAGGTCTTTCTGTTCGGGACGTTGAGCGGATTGCGACTAAGGACAAGGAGCCAAACACTAAGATTGCTGCGACGAGAGTGGAAAAAGACCTACACACTCGGCAACTCGAGACCGCCCTCAGCGAGAAACTTGGGCTACCGTCAAAAATCACGAGAAAGGGCGACCATGGAACCGTTGAGGTTTCGATATTTTCGGATGACGACCTTCAACGAATTCTAGACCTCCTTGGTGTCGAACTTTGATGGGAAACGACGCTTTTGTGGGAGAAAGGCCATGACGGTCCGCGTCGCTGCGGTTAATTGGAAGCTCCGGTCAATCCGTTCAGATGGGCAGTTCTGGAACCATGCCTACGAGTTCATCGAGAAGGCGAACGACGACGGAGCCCAGTTAGTCGTTATGCCCGAGCTCTTTTCTCTGGAGTTGCTCTTTCTGGAGCCAAAGCTCCGGGCTCGTGACTGTCCGAAATATCTTGCTCAGTATTGGGACGACGCGGTTAAATGGCTTGGACGCATGGCTCAAAACAGTGGCATGGCCATCGTTGGCGGGTCGCACTTCCACCTTACCGACGACGGCTTTAAGAACATTTCACCCATTGCTTTCCCGGATGGTCAAGTTTTTCTACAGGAGAAGAATAAGCTCACGGTTTATGAGCGGTCTGATTGGGGCATTTTGGCAGGCCACGGAGTCCAGCCTCTGCCGGGACGTCTCGGCGTGAGCGTTTGTTACGATTGCGAATTCCCCGAGGGGCCAAGGTGCCTAGCCGAAGACGGAATGCTCATCCATGCAGTTCCAGCATGGACGGAGACTCGGCGGGGTTTTCAACGGGTCCGCTGGTCAAGCTTAGCGCGGGCGATTGAGAACCAAGTCTTTGTGATCCATTCCTCGTTGGTCGGTGACATTGGCAAAGAGCCCATTCCTGAAAGCTACGGGACTTCTGCGATTATTGCGCCAAGCATCGCTCCATTCCCAATGGAAGCCGTCCTGGCCGAATCAAAGCTCAACGAAGACGACGTGATCGTGGCCGGCCTCGACATTGATGCATTGTATGCGTCACGAAATGAGGGTGAAGTCACCAACTGGCATGACCGAGATGCTGTCAGTTGGGAGCTTCTCAAAAAACCAACCGGTAATGCTCCCTGGACCATATGATTTTTTGAAACCATGGTTGAACTGGCAAAATTGTCATGGGTCTTTTTACCAGTTTTAACCCAAACCTAATACGGTTTGTGAGAGAATGTTACTGTCTCGGCGTTGACGCCCAGATGACTTATTCTTCTTTGAAGGGCAATCAAATGAATTACAAAAAATTAGGACTTATTTTGGGGGCTGGAACCGTTCTTGGCGCATCCTCAGCATTTTCTCAACATCCTGCCGCACCGGCATTGAACAGCAACTCAGGTGCGCTTTATAATGTCTATTTGGACTTTTCTGGCTTTAACTACACTGGAACATGGGGCGGAGCAACACCCGGGAACGTTCCGGCTTACACCCAAGATGGCGACGCCACCACATTTAACGCGGCTGAGTTAGCCGCAATCAAAGAAACTTGGGCGCGTGTTGCCCAAAAATATGTCGGCTTTAATATCAATGTCACTACTATTGATCCAGCAGCTGGG
>JAYVXG010000671.1:0-3211 GCA_043785475.1 Armatimonadota bacterium | reverse complement strand
CGATTCTTTTCACTTGGACCCCGCCCGTTGAGCAACCACATAGTGTTGCCAGAGCAATAAATACTAAAACTTCCCTTCTCATTCGAAAGGATAATACTTAAGATTCGAGGATTGCGTTTTGAAAATTACTTAAAGAAATCAAATCCTTGAAGTTTGTCTCGCACGCTTGCAAGAAAGGCGCCCGCCGCCATGCCGTCAATAATTCGATGGTCGTAGGTTAAAACCAGGTGCATAATCGACCGAATTGCGATCATGTCGTTAACAATGACCGGCATTTTCTTTATCGCGTACGTACCGAGGATTCCTGCCTGGGGGGCATTGATCATCGGCGTTCCAAACAAGGCTCCGTAGGTTCCCGGATTCGTTAGGGTGAAGGTTCCACCCTGAACATCGTCAGGTTTGAGGGAGCTGCTTCGAGCTTTCTTAGCGATGGCGTCGAGGTCTCTCGCAATTTCAATGAGGGTCTTTTTGTGGCAATCGCGAATAATGGGAACAATAAGTCCACCTTCGCCCTTTGCTCCAAGGGCGACAGCTACTCCGATGTGAACGGCATTGCTCTTCAGAATGTTGCCATCGGCTTGGAGGGCTGAGTTCACTCCAGGAAAGAGCTGGAGGGACTCGGTTACGGCTTTAATGAAGAAAGGAGTGTAGGTGAGTTTAACGCCGTAAGTTTCCAGGAAGGACTCTTTGTTGTGGTCGCGGAATGAGACCATGTTGGTAACGTCTACTTCGGTAACTGTCGAAACGGTTGGGACTTGCGATGATCGAATCATGTGATCCGCAATCATCTTTCGCATTCCAACCAAAGGAATAATTTCTTGATCAGGGCCAGCCACGGTTGGTGCTACCGGCTTTGCTTCGGGTGCCGCCTTTGTGAGGGAAGCATTTGATGGTTTTGGTCCGCCTCCTGCAAGGAATCCTTCAACATCTTTCTTGGTGACCCTACCTCCATCTCCCGAACCAGTAATCGAGGAAAGCTGAGATTCTGAAATACTGTGCTCTTTGGCCATGGCACGGACAACTGGGGTGTACCATTTTTTATCGTCTACGTTACTTGGAGCGCTTGCCTGTGGGATTATTGCAGCGGGTGCGGTTTGCTTTGAAGTATCAGGTTTGATTTCTGCCGCCTTGGGTGGGGCGGGCGCTGCGCCGGCTCCGGAGGTCTCGATGTAACCCATTGCCTCAAATACTTTGACGGTCGCACCTTCGGCAATCGTGATTTCCGAAAGGACACCACTCGCCGGAGCTTGGAGTTCGGTATTCACCTTATCCGTCATGATCTCTACGACCGGTTCGTCTTCCTTGACCGCATCGCCAACATTCTTTAACCATTTGCTGACGGTCCCTTCGTGAACGGACTCGCCAAGCTCGGGCATCAAGATCTCTACGCGCATTTTGCTAGTTTACCGATCCTGCGACCAAGAAACTCTTGAGATCGTCCTCGTTCACGCCTGGTTCACCCGGACTTACGCTATTCAGCCTTCCATCCTTCATCCAAATCTCCAATTCATCGACTAGTGAAAACAAGTGATCGAAGGAATCGACCCAGAAAAGAAGGGGTTGATAGTGGTCAATTTCAAATGATTGATTGATCACCCATTCCAACTGGATTGGATACCGTTGAACGTCGGGAGACTCGATGCTGTGCGAAATTTCGCCAAACGAACTTAGCAATCCACTGCCATAGACCCTCATACCCGTGGATCCTTTCATCAGTCCAAATTCGATGGTGAACCAGAAGAACCTCGCCATAGCCTTGATAATGCTTTCGAGCCGTTGGAGCTTCAGATGCTCGTCTTGAATGTTGGATCCAATTTCCGCTGCCAGCGACGCGAGTTCTCCGAACCGTACAAGCGTATCGGCAAAGAAACGGTCGGTGTGCATGGGCACGTGGCCGGCAATATCGTGAAAGATGTCTGGCTCGGGCAGATAGTCCAATTTGTCAGCGTGGCGGATTGTTATTGTTGTTGGGAAATCCCGATTCCGAAGGCAATCGAAAAATGCGTATGCGGGAACGTAACCGGCAACCGGTTTTGCCTTAAAGCCAGTAAGCGGATTGAGAAAGTTGTTGACGTCTTCAATTCTGGGGACTCGATTTGGGTCGAGGCAGAGGGACTCGATTCCCTTTAGAAAATGCTCGTTGGCGTACATTTCCCATTTGGGCAGCATGCGGGCGAAGAGCTTTTTCCAAGCATCATGGTTGGATTCCGAATATTCCTCGTACGGTTGATGGATGTAGATCTGCCCGTGAGCTTTTGCCTCTTCAATGAAAGGCGCCTCGGTTGTCGTAAGACCTCGAACGACTTTGTTCGTGATAGAGCTCATTAGTTTATGTTAGCAAACATTAGTAGACTCGCCGGTCTTCATTGCGTTGCTTTAACCATTTGTAGAGAAAAATTGAAACGACGGCCAAAACAGGGACTAAAAACGAAAGCCAATGTGACCAAAGGAGTTTCCTGGAGATGATTGTGTTTGCATAAAAGAAGTTGAACGTAAAGACCACTTTTTGCAGACCAAGAATAATCGCGATTGCGAGTGGAACAAATGACCACTTCCACCAAGTGGCGACTTTATCGTAGGTCATCTCGTAGCGAACGGCACCGATAAACATCATGACGCCAAAGAAAGCAAACAAAAATGAACTGATTACAATGTCCATAGCACTCTGAGGGCATCCGAGAGGGCTCGAGACATCTGCATCGAAAAAAGACAACATTTAGACATATTATGGGCGCTTCCGGCAAAATTCTTATCTTTACGGGGCAGATAGTTGGCGAAATTGGATAGCATCTTAGTTCTATGCTCGAACTAGCACTTGCTATTACCCAAACTGGAATCACGTCTCGGGTTCCTGCAATTCCTCTCATAACGCACTCTCCTTACTTCAGCACATGGCTGATGGGTGACAAATTGAATGAGAATTGGCCAATGCACTGGTCGCGTTCGATTCAGGCAATTGCGGGCTACGTTCAAATTGACGGTACGGCTTACCGATTCTGCGGCAACGCTGATCGGGCGGCAACACTGCCGCAAGTCGGCCACGAAGTTACAGCTACCCGTTCTACGTTTACATTTGAAAAGGACGGCGTGACGTTCAGTGTTAGCTTTGTGTCGCCGCTCCTTCCCAAGAACCTGGAAGTGATGACGAGACCAGCAACTTACTTGATCACAACTTCCAAATCAACCGACGGAAAGAGCCACAAGGTTGGCG
>JAYVXG010000670.1:0-10392 GCA_043785475.1 Armatimonadota bacterium | reverse complement strand
AAAATTATCGCCCAGGTATCCCGGCGGAAAGCCCTGCGCCCCGTATCCGTCAGGAACATCGCACGCACTAAGCCCCCAAATGCTCTTGCCGTACCCTTTGAACATCTTTGGATTCTTCGTGCAATATGCTTGCTGCAGCAATGTCATGAGGCGAGAATTTGCCCAGTAGTCGATTCCGAGTCGGTCGCGTTTTCCCCTGAAGTCAAAGAAAATCTGCGACATCTGGTGCATGAATAGCGGCCCGCCGGATAGTCCGGTTTTGCCGTACTCGGTAACCTTCTTCCGTTGAAACGATTCCCAAGTTTTGTCAGGAATGGACGAATCGGCCCCGAGGCCCAAAAGGTAGATCATTGCGTTTTCGGAGTACTCGCCCCACTCGGCGTCAAGAAACTTGTCTCGAAACCCCATAGAGAAGGTCAACTTGTTCGGTTTTTCTCCGCCGTTTTTCAAGAAATACTTCCAGTCGATGTCGCCTAAAACCCTGTTGGTCAGTCGCGTTAATTCTGGGTCGTGGAGTCCACGCTCGCAAAGAATCAATCCACTCCAGAATATCGCAGAGTCGATTGTTGAGACTTCGCTATTCCACTCCTTTTTACCAGTTTGCCAATTGAGCCAATGATAATACCAACCGTGAGATTTTGGCGCCAAGTCGATCATATGCCGAACCGTATTTCTCGCTTTTCGAATCGCCAACGCTTTGGTCATCCACCCGCGATGGGCACCAACACTATAGGCCGACAAGGCAAAACCAACCGAAGCGATGCTAGCAACAAAATGTTCGGGATCGTCCTGCTCTAAAAAATTTCGAGAACGATCTTTGGTGAATCCCGTTACTGGGTTTGATCGTTCGACGAAGTAATTGAATGCTCGATGCGATGCATCATTGAGTAACTTCCAACCGCTCAACTCGGGGGCGCGAGATGGGATGAGAGCGAGGGCGACAACTGTTGAAATCATTGTGAAAAAATCGGGAGTGTTGCCACTCCCGATACGGACTTTCTAAGTTATCTTAGAATCCAGCTGGTCGTGTGGCGCAGTAGGTGTCGAGCCATTCGAGGGTCGCGCCAGCGATGTACGCTCCAGGAACTGGAAGCTGGTCTCGTTGGTATCCCCACATGTTGACTTCGTTGGCCTTGCCGCAGATTGAACCGTGAGTTTGGATCTTCGCATGGGAATCGTGGAAGGTTACGACCATCGCCTTGTCGTCTCGCTTGCCTCCGCCCCAGGTCCAACCAGCGCCTATTCCGCCTGGATATGCTGGAGTTTCGTCTTCGTTCTTTGTCCAATCCAAATACGGGCCGGCGTCGCCCCAAGGTCGCTTATGCTCGACAAGTTGCATGGTCTGGGCTGTATTCTCGAGCGAAGTTGGCGAAAGACCAAAGTCATCCCACTTATGGGTCAAATAAAACAAATTTGTTAAGGCGTAACCACGAGCATAGCGCTCGTTCACAGGGACGACAGCATATCCGTACAGGGTCGCATAGGCCGGGTCAGATTGAGCATCCGGGAATTTTGCGGCAACATTGAGTGGATCTCGGAAAATGTCACGGTTCTTAACGTAAGGTGCGGTGAGCATTTTCCAGTTCTTTTCGGTTCGAAGGGGCATTGTAGAGTCGCTCATAGTCCGAAGGACCTGAACGTCATCATTGTCTGCCAAATACATTTGGAGACTGGTGCCCAGTTGCTTGAGGTTTGAGACGGCGACCGCCTGTTTTGCCGCCTTCTTTGCTTGGGCAAAGACAGGGAACAGGATGGCGGCCAAGATCGCAATAATTGCGATAACGACGAGTAGTTCAATGAGCGTAAATGCTTTTAATGATTTATTCATGGGATCCTCTTCAGTGAAGATGTTTCGACTATTTGTTGTTTGGTTGACTCTCTAACGTCAAGCGTTAGAGGGAAAATGTTTTGGGTCTGGTGGGGCAACTGCCTTGTAGCTGCGATCAAGGTTTGCGCCGCTGATCGGGCAATCTCCAGCACTGGTTGCCGCATGCTCGATAGTTGGGGGGTAACTCTTTCGCACGCCTCAGAACTATCGAATCCTACAATAGAGATGTCGTCCGGTATTTTTATTCCGGCTTGGGATAGCGTCTTCATGCACGCGAATGCTACATCGTCGGACCAACAAACTAGCCCCGTTGGAGTCGTGTTGTGAATCCAATCCACGAGCGATTGGTTCACGGAATCGGGAGTTCGATGTTCTTTGATGAGCGCATCATCAAAATCTATGTTCGCTAGCTGAAGGGCCTGTCGATAACCTTGTTGACGGTCATTTGACGCTACCGAACCCCGAGATCCAGTGACCATGCCTATTCGCCGATGGCCAAGGTCAATTAAGTGATTGGTCGCCATCAATCCACCGGAGTAGTTGTCCGAATCGACAAATGAAACGTTGCCATCGACTGACCGAGAGAAAAACAATACCATCGGGAATTGGCGGCTCTGGAGTTCGTGTAGGAGAGGGTCTTTGAAATCGCGAAGGACGAGTGCTCCATCTGATCGCCCGTCCATGAGAGCGGCGGCTTCTTCCCTAGCATTACTAAATGTTCTGGTGTGGAGGATGAGGTTGATATCGGCTTCTACGCACGCTTCACAGACGCCATGCATCAGTTCGTTGATGAAACTGGAACTCGCTTTGAAATAGTCGGCATATTGGAAAACCACTGAAATAGCATTGGCCTGTTTACTCACGAGACTTCGGGCTACCGCGCTAGGCTGGTATTCAAGCTCCGTTGCTGCCGCGAGAATCCTTTCTTGGGTTTCCTTGCTGATGCGGTTCTCGTCGCCTCGACCATTGAGAACGTAGCTGACCGTAACTTTGCCGACTCCGGCAAGTTTGGCGACGTCTCCGATCGTGAACCGTTTCCGCATGGACTTAATTTCCTTGAGCTCGGGGAGGAATGGAAGGAGCCCCGCCCCCACCGATGGGAGGGTGTTTCATCAATTCGAAGGATTTCTTAATCCCCTCCTCACTTTTCAAAATTTCAAGAAGCTTAGCTTTGTCCGAAGGGGAGACCTTGCTGATGTCCCCTTTGCATGAGTCGTATATTCCCCGGACTACTTTGGCGTTGTCAGTGGCATGTTCAATTTCCGTTGTGGCGAAACTTTGTGGAGCCGAAGAGCACCCAACGAGGGAGCTAGCGACCGCGAGAATGGAAATCAAGTATTTAAGAGTCATCGTTGAACCTTGCTGAACCGGTTCAGTAACTATATCACACCCTTAGCAAAAATGTGTAATTTTTTTGAAGGAAGGTTTCCAATTGGCCGTGCCGTTCAAAGAAAGATGAAGCCGGCTTCTGATCACTGCTTCGAGCTCGGTTAAATCGCCAATACACCACCATCGCCCGCCATATTGCACGAAAACCTATTGTTCAATTCTGATTTCGTTCAGCCGCTGATCTTGAGTGCTTCTACTTCGATAGTCAAATCCGACTTTGGTGGAATTTTAGAACCTGCCTTTACAACGCCTTGATCGGTCGGCGGAAAGCCCTTTTCCCCGAACGCCATTTCGTAGGGAATAATAACCTTGCGCTTCTCGCCAATCTTGATCCCGCCGATGGATTGATTGATCCAGGGCAATATTCTTGGCCCAAGTTGAATTCGAGACTCTTTTGTTGGATCAGCCATCTCCATGCCGTTGGAAGACTTGATGCTGAGCTTGCAATCCAAAAGCTGCCCCACCTTGATTGCGCTGCCTTTGCCTTCTTTTTCAACCGTTATTTTTGCACTTGGGAAAATTCGAAGGAGCTTTACGGAAAACACAAGCGTCGAATTGGCCGGGATGTCTTCCCCCATGGCGTGAGAACCGTACCCTAGCTCCGGTGGAATGGTCAATTTTCGTTCGCCATTAAGCTTTAGGCCGACAAATCCGACATCCCACCCTTTAATAACTTTCCCAATCCCGACTTGAAATCGAAAAGGGGCGTTTTTGGCGACGTTCGAATCGAAGACTTTTCCGGACAGAAGTGTCCCAGTATATTCCGCCTCTATAACATCGTAGAGCTTGACCGCATCGCCGGTACCAACTTTAATGTCGTCAATTTTGAGGGTTGCTTGAGCAGTTTGGGACATGGCAATGGCCACCGCGAGACTGGCTAACATGATTGAACATAATACACCGAAAATCGAGCGGGGAAGCGGGGAAGCTAAGAAGCAGGGAAGCATTTTTTGCTCCCTTCAGTACAAGGTTGGAAATACAAAAGACCTTATTCCTAGAATATAGTGAAACCACGATCTATATAGCAACTTTGCCTTGCTTCTTGCTTTTTTGCATCCGAACTTCCGAGCTTCCGAGCTTCCGAGCTTCTCAGCTTCTCAGCTAAGCGCAAACTCGCGCCGATTGTAAACCAGATCCGAGGCAATCTGCCACACCTCTCCGTCGATCTTTGTTTCCGGAAGAATCTTGCTAAAGTGAACAATTGCCGAGGTAAGTCCGGCCTCCCTCGCATAGTGCAAAAACGCGCTGTTCAGGACCTGTCTCAACGCGGGCTTGAGCCCAAAGCTAACGTTGCTAACACCCAAAATCGAATTGACCTGCGGGTATTTTTGTTTCAGCATTCGAATCGCATCAATGGTTGCAATAGCGCTATCTCGGAATTCCTCATCACCGCTCCCGAGGGTGAACGTAAGGCAATCAATGAAGACATCATGATCCGCAATGCCCGCCTCGCGGGTCCGTTCGATGATGCGATCCACAATTTCGATCTTCTTCTCGGTACTCTTGGCCATTCCGTCCTCATCGATGGTCAAAGCCACGATTGCCGCGCCGTACTTTCGGCACAAAGCTAGAACCTTTCTAGTTCTTTCCTCGCCATCTTCGAAGTTGATCGAGTTGACGATCGGCTTGCCACCCAACGTTTGCAAGGCAACCTCGATAACATATGCCTCGGTCGAGTCAATCATGATCGGAACCGTTATGTGCCGATTGTAGTGGCTCAAAAGGTGCTTCATATCTCGCTCTTCGTTTCTACCCACGTACGCGGCACAAACGTCGAGGACGTGAGATCCCTCCCCTTCAAGCTCACGAGCGAGTTCGGTTAGGCCCTCCCAATTTTCTGTAGCGAGCATGTCCCGAAAGGCCTTGCTGCCGTTCGCATTGGTCTTCTCACCCACGATGAGCATGGAAGTGTCTTGAACATAGGGTTGGAATTGGTACAGGCTGGAACAGCCGACCAAACTCTTACCGGCCGTTTTCTCAACGGAATCATTTTCGAAATTGAATCCGGCATAGAGGTTTCGTTTTTGGATCCAATGAGCCGGCGCTGTGTGCCTATGACCGGAAAGGGCGTCGTTCAACGCCTTAATATGCTCCGGGGTGGTACCGCAACATCCTCCCGCCATGGCAACGCCGTACTGCTCTACAAACAGAGTGTGGTGATGAACCAGCTCATCGGGAGTCAACTTATATACCGCTTGCCCCTTCTCCATCATCGGTAAACCCGCGTTCGGCTGAACTGCAATTGGCCGAGTGGAGTTCTGGCCCAAAAAGCGAACATGTTGAGCCATCTCAACTGGACCCGTTGCGCAGTTGAGTCCGAAAGCTGTGACGCTCGGGAAGGATTCAATCATGTTGAGGGCTGCACCAATTTCGGAGCCGAGTAGCATTGTTCCAGTCTGCTCCATCGTTACTTGAACAAAAAGGGGAAGCTGCTTGCCCGTCTCAGCCATGGCACGGTTCGCCGCAACAATCGAGGACTTCACCATCAAAAGATCTTGGGTTGTTTCGACGAGCAACGCGTCAGACCCACCGATGATCAGTCCCGTATAGGCGTCGCAATACGTGCTTTCCATTTCCTGCCACGTCACTTGTCCGAGGCTGATCAACTTGGTACCCGGCCCAACTCCGCCCACTACAAAACGAGGCTTGTGCGAAGTCGAAAACTTATCCGCGCTTTTCCGAGCAATTTGAGCGCTCAATACACTGAGGTCGTAAACCAATTCGGGAATGTCGTATTCAGCAAGGACAACGGAAGTTGTGCCGAAGGTGACCGTTTCACCCAGATCCGAGCCAGCGGCGTAATACGAATCGTGGACCGCCTCGACGACATCGGGTCGAGTCGCGACAAGAAGCTCGTTGCACCCTTCCAATGACAGGCCGTTCAGACGCTCCGCCGTCTCCTTCAGTTTTCCGGTCAGTCTTGTCGGATCAAGAACAAAATCTTCGGCGGTCAGACCTGCCGCTTGGAATTGGGTACCAGTCGCTCCATCGTATATAACGACACGCTCCGACATGACATCCAAAAGCAAAGAGTCCACTCCTCATATTATGGTTGTGAACTCTGGGGTTGGTACCAGGGTTTTCTGGGAACGTTCAGGGAATTAGGAAGATGGAGCTGAAAAGCTATGATTTGGACAATTCTCGCAACCATATCGGTAATCGCTACAGGCACGCTTTCAGTCGGTGCTTTGGTTAAGCAAGCTTTGACGGAAAGGCGACACCTGCTGTAACTGCCGAAACCATAGATTTCAGGCGTTAAGCCGCCGGAAAATTGTCCGGCGGTTTTCTTTTTGCCAGATTCTGCAAAAGATGGGGCAATCTCCCACCTCGATCCCTATAAGTTCAATTTGCCAAAAATTCCCACTAATTCGGGCCGATAATAACGTCGCATTGGAATTTAAGTAGACAAAAAGATACATAAACGTAGTGAAATTAACTAGACTAACTAGTGAAAGTTTCCTAATTGCTCTAATTATTGAAAAAATGTGTAAAAAAGGGGTTGACCAGTGGAGATTTTCCCCTATATAATATTTTCATTCAACTCCGGGTGTAGGAGGCGGATTGAGAAGGCTGGGGTGCTAACTCAAAAAACTTAGGGCAGGTGGTCGCATGGATGCGTTCTCCCCTGCCCCCAAAATTTAAGCGGTGATGGTGAAACGAAAATGGCAGAGAAAATCAAAAGAGATCCTGATCTCGGCCTGCTTGTCAATCGCCACGAACCGGTCCGAATAGACGAAAAAGGACGAATTTCCCTGCAAAAAGAAATCCGCGATGCGCTTGGCAGTGATGTCGTGTTGGTGTGCGATGTCAGCAAGGTCATGCGCATGTATCCCGCGGCCGTGTTCGAAAAGATTCAAACGGACGCCAAGAAGCGATTTTCTGCTGACAACGCGAGCGCGGTTGAATATTTCATCGCCATTTACTCAAATGCACGACATGTGGAGATTGACAGCGCGAATCGAATCAGTATTCCCGCCGACCTCAGAAAATCTTCAGGGCTGGAGATAAAGGACGAATGCGTCTTGATCGCCAGTGGTCGGGAGTTCAGAGTTCTCTCTGGCAGTGCGTATGCGAACTACATGGAAAGTCCGGTCCGATTCATGGCGTCCCAGAGGGATGACCTGGGAATCCTTCGGAAGCGGGCATTTGAAGAAGAAGAAGAATTGAGAAGGCTAGAAATGCTTCTGGCCCCGGGGCAATGAGTGTTAAGATAATGGAACCAAGGACCTTCCCCCACGAGCCAGTTATGGTTCAAGAAGTCTTGCGCGCGCTCGCTCTCAAGCCAGGTGACTGCGTTGTCGATGGAACGCTCGGACTTGGCGGACACTCCTTGCACTTTGTCGACGCAATTCGACCAGGAGGAACCCTTCTCGGGCTTGATTGGGATGAATCCATGCTTGCGGTTGCTCGCGAAAGAATTGGCAGCCCCAAGGGCGTAACTGTCCACTTCATCCATTCGGACTTTCGAGAGATGACGATGGCATTGCAAGAGTATTCGATCAAACCAAACGGCATCTTGCTCGACCTTGGATTGAATTCGGCGCAAATCGAAGACCCCAGCCGAGGTATCACGTTCCGTCAGAACGGCCCCCTCGATATGAGGATGGATCGGACTCGTGGTGAGCCTGCCGCCGCTCTATTGAACCGTATCTCGCCGCAGGCAATTGAGGACGGGCTGCAGGAATTCGGAGATGAGCGTTGGGCCAGAGCAATCGCAAAAAAGATTGTCGAGCGCCGAAAGGACCAACCGTTAAAAATGACGGATGACCTCGTCGAGTGTGTTTTGGCCGCAATCCCAGTCAAGGCAAGAGACAAGCGTATTCACCCAGCAACTAGAACTTTTCAGGCGGTCCGAATCATGGCAAACTCCGAATTGGAAGGGCTCGGCGAGGCGTTGGATGATGCTGCTAGAGCCCTCCAGCCGGGCGGTTGTCTCGTGGTCCTGAGTTATCACAGCGGCGAAGACCGAATCGTCAAAAACGTATTTTCAAAATTAGTCGAAGAGGGATTTCATCAAGTGGACAAAAAGCCACTTGTTCCGTCCGAATCCGAGGAGAGGCGAAACGCAAGAAGTCGCTCTGCCAAGCTCCGGGCAATTATCAAAACATAAGACAAGGAAAGTCATCATGAACGCAACAGCAACTATTCGTCGCGGTAGGTCTCAATCAAGATTGAGGACTCAAGGAAAAGTCCGATCTCAAATACTGCCAATGTCCCTACAAGGAGGCGCCGTTTTTCTCGCGGTATTTATCCTCGGTAGTTTTGTCCTTACCCTGAGTGGGCACATCCTTGCCGAAGGGCAGCGAGCGCAAATTAAGTATATGACTAGGCCATTAATGGCCCTCAAAGAAGAGCATCGATCTCTCCAAACGTCCGCATCCTCTGATAAGTCGCAACAGTCTATAGAAGATTGGGCCACTGAGCGCGGATTTATCCGCAAAGATGCTCCCGAGGTCAGACAGGACACCTATGTCGCGCAAAGGTAAGAATATCTATTCCATCAATCCGGCCATATTCTGTATGGCCGGACTTTTTGGTTTTGCCGGACTTTCGCAGATCAAGCTGCAAGGCTTTGAAGCCGAAAAAACTACCGAATTGGCGGACAAAGTCCACAAGTATTTTGTCGAGAAAACCGACGTAGCCAAGCGCGGCACAATTTATTGCCGAGACCTAAGTCCCCTTGCAATTGATGCCGATTCGTACGTTTTGACCATCAATTTTTCCAAAATTCCCCGAGTTCCCGGATTTGGGATTGCTCTTTCAGAAGCAACCGGCATTCCCGCCATCGAATTTGCCGACCGAGACAAAGGAACCCGATCTTGGCCGACCGAATTAACGTCCGAACAGAGGAAACGGGTTCAGATCATCAAAAAGGAATGGTCGGCAGATGGCATTTCCGTCGATTCTGCTCAGAAAAGGAACTACGAGCTTGGGCAATACGCCAGTTCATTAATCGGCTTTCAGCGTGTCCAGCCGGGCGAAGCAAAAAGAGCTGTGCGCACCGGCCTTGAAGCAAGCATGAACGACGTTCTGCACGGCGTAAATGGACGTCAACGCGGTCTCCAAGACAATAATGGGGAACTCCTTCCTTTGCGGTCGTACGATCCAGAAGTTTTGCGAAGAGATGGGGCAAAAGTCATCACCACCATCGACAAAGATATTCAGGTCAGCGCGGCAAGGGCCATTAAGGAAGCTGTGATTTCAAACAAAGCGGACGATGGCGTTGCAATTGTGGCGAATCCTAAAACAGGCGAAATATATGCGATGGCTACGTGGCCATGTCCAGATCCCAATGAAACCGGCCAATCAAAATGGGACGGCAAGAACCCTGTATACAAAGAAGTTCTTGAACCCGGTTCGACGTTCAAAATACTTACGTTGGCGAAGGCCTATAACGAAGGCATCGTAAAAGAGGGAATGCGATGGAATTGTACGGGAGTCTTTTCAGTCAATTCTAAATCGCCAATTCACTGTGACAAGTCTCACGGTCCACACGGAAGTGTCGATGCCGAAGCTGCGATAGCAAAAAGTTGCAACATAACCGCAGCTCAGTGGGCACTAAAAATTGGAAACGAGAATTTCCTCAACTATTTGACCGACCTTGGTTTGCGCGAAAAATCCAAGCTGGAATTATTTGGAGAAGTAAAGAACAAGATCATTCCCGACAAAGGGGCACCCAGACTTCAATTGGCAACATGGGGCTTTGGTCAATCGATGAACGTTACGCCTCTTTCCCTAACGCGGGCTTTTTGCTCGATAGCCAACGGGGGGTACCGTATTCCGCTCAAGCTCATCAGATCCGTGGACGGAGTGGAGCAAAAGCCAAAATCGGCCACAAAGCAAATTCTTAGCAAAGAAGCGTGCGATTTCACTCTTCACTGTATGCAAGCGGTTATGGAAAAAGGGACCGGACGCAAGATGCAAATTGCCGGTTATGATCTCGGCGGCAAAACCGGAACGGCACAAAAGATTGGAAAGGGAATTAGCGGCGGTCACGTGTCGAACTTCGTTGGTGTAATCCCGGCCAAGGACCCCCAAGCCGTTGTGTTGGTCATGGTCAACAATCCAAAAGGCGTCAAATACTACGGTGCCGATGTGGCTGGACCTGTCTTTTCTCGCGTTGCCCAATCGGTGATTAAAACCCTAAGAATCCCTGCAACCCACTCAATGAGTCC
>JAYVXG010000669.1:0-3229 GCA_043785475.1 Armatimonadota bacterium | reverse complement strand
CGGCATCGTACATTACGTTTGTACGATAGCTATCGACTCCGAGTCCCGTCATCGTGCCATTGACTCGCCCTCGACCCGACAGGTTTTCCAGCCCGTATCCAAAAGTCATTTTCTTGTAGTGATAATTGTCTTTAAATCCAAGAGTCGAGAGTTGGGTATTGTCAGTCGAATGGACTTGGGTGCGATTCCAGGTGAGAGACTGGGATCTTGAAATGTTCTTGTCCGTGTTCTTTGGATCGCTATATTTCAACGCCACGTCCGTGGTGACGAGGCGATTACTGGTGGTCGTCGTTCCGTTGTTTAGCGAAATGAGGCTGTTTGCCGTCCCGGTCGAAGCGGTCAATCCTTTGGTTGAATAGTCCAACGTATATTCAGTGGCATTTTCGTTGCGGTTAAATCCTGTTTGCTCGATGGTGCGAAAGCTTGGGTCTACTTTTCGAAGTCCCATTTTGAAAGAGGCCTTGCCTCCATTCAATTTTAAGTCAATTGCTTGAGCGTCACCGCTGCTGGGCGCCGACCCGCTCAACCTTCCACTCGCTTTTGAATAGATAAGAAAGCTGTTGCTGCCTTTCTTTCCAAGTGGAATTTGCCAATTGTAGCCGGTAACTTGTCGGTCGCCGTCTACGGCTAAAATGAGCTTCGGGATATATCGGATTTGAACAGTCTGGGATGAAAAAATGGCGACTTTTGAAACAACGATGCTCGGAACAGTGGGGTTGAGGAAGAACTCTGCGAGTCCGTTATCCACGATTGAAAATGTCCGGACAATTCCGTCAACCGTCACGATAATCGAGGCAGGTATTGGCTCGAAGAGGAGCTGGTAGTGATCGCCTTGTTGACCAAACCCTTGAAAACTCTCGATTCGCTGGTTTGTGGTCGAAGTATTTCCGGTTTTTTGCTTCTGAGTTGTAACACCAATCTTGCCTGCGCGGCCGAGGTCGTAACTCAGTGCGGCACCTTGAATGGTTCCGCCCGACCCGGTGATATCGTACGATTCGTAGGAGGCGACGATTGAACTGGTGGGGGCAATAGACCTCGAAACGAAGGTGACCGATCCAACCGCCGCATCAACCAAATAGTCAGGACCCTGCTTTAGTTCAACTCCATCGACTTGAATATTTACAGAACCGCCGATGATTCTTCCGCTCGAAAGATAATAGGGACCAGACGTGTTATTTCCTTCGATCGTAACGGTCCGAGCGGCACCTCTGGCAGTGCTACTGATGACCTTGGCTTCGAGCTTGCCTTTCTTGTAGTCTCCAACAACCCCCTTAAGCGAACGGCTGAAATTGAGAAATCGGTTGCCTGGCAGGAGCGAGGCTTGAACGGTTCCGTAACTGACATCCCAAAATCCCCGCTTATAGTTCAGCGTGTACTGTTGCTGTTCTGGATCGCTAAATCGGTTGTCGGTAAATGAGGCGCGAAAGTCAAGCAACCCAAAGACCTTGGTGCCCTGGAGCGACAGATTTCCGATGTCAGTGAAATGTTGATGTCCCGTGCCGTAATTGGTCAGGGAACCAAACGTCTCGGAATCCCCTTCAAATCGATAGTTTTGATACCCAAGGCTCCTTTGTCCGCTGTAAGACAAACGAGACCACAATTCCCTTTCCCACCAATTGTCGCTGTGTGGGGCACTACTTTGGGCATGGCTAATCAGTGGCAATAAGGCGAGCCCACTCAAAAGGAAATATTTTGACATCGATTTGCTAGTGTAAGAACTTGTTCGCGAGTTCAATTCCCTTCATGGCTTGATCTCTCAATTCTTCGCGCTTCTTTAGGATAACAAGCTTATGGGCATCTTTTGCCTTATGATGTTCCATAAATGTCTCAAATAATCGTTGAGGAGTCAGTCCTTCGATGGTGAGTGCGGGTCCAATATCAATCTGACGAGCAAATGCGGTGACCTTTGGATCGTAGTTGAGCATCAAAGGTGGAACGCCTACAGTGGTGGCAAGGATGCCGGCATGAAGCCGCATTGCAATAACCCCTTCCATCCGAGCTAGTCGAAACTGAACCATTCGGGAAGACCCGAGGTTTCGTAAAAAAGGAATTCGACCACCTTGTTGCTTCGTGATATCTTCAAGCATTTTTCCATCTTCGAAAGGGTCCATCTCGATCAGAGTAGGTACGAATCCGGCATTAAAGAGAAGCCTGGATGTTTCGCCAAAAAGTTTTACGATATCAACTCCTTTCCGCTTCCAAGGTCGAGGCGAGAGGGCGACGGCCTTCATACCGCCAACTCCGTACGATGATCCGTCGTCGTCTCGGACAGGCTCTCGCAGGATCAAGGCACTATCGGCACCGACATGGATTTTCTTGTCAACTCCAATTTCGTGGAGCAATTTTAATGAGCCAGGATCTCGCACAACAATAAGGTCGGCGAGACTCATTGCGGTTCTAGTTTGGCTTCTTCCGAGCCACGTATTGAGCGGACCCACGCCTTGATTGAGAAGCAAAACTCGCTTGTTGTGCTTTTTCGCCATCTTGATTAGGCCAGTGTAATAAAACGTGCTCTTGGCGCTGGTGATATCTTGAAAAATTGACCCACCCGGAAAGACCAGGGCGTCGCATTCTTTGATCGCGGATTCTACGTCCTTGAGGTTTTTTCGAGGCACGCCGTGCATCGAATAATAGCGAAATGTATCGTCGGGGTCCCCGCTTAACACTAAGTATTCATGGTTGGTACCGAGACCATCGACAACTCCGATCATGACCGAGTCGTCGCCAAGATTTCCGCATCCGATGTATCCCGCAAGTACTATTCTAGCCACTATTTGCTCCCAAATTTGCCTTCACTTTCTTTTTAAGCATCAACCACATTCCAAACCCCAACAGGGCACCGACGATCAATCCGATGATGTTTCTCAGAAAGCTCACCATGACGGGAGTATGAAGATGACACAGCGTATTCACCGAATCGGTTAATCCAACAAATCCTAGCATGATGCAAAGCGACACCCAACCGGAGTATTTTCCGAGTCTTTTTGCGTCGTACTTTGCGGCATGAAGAACGAACAACCCGAAGAACAGCATGGGGAAACCAAGCAGAAACTCTTTGGATCTGGGTCGAACAGGGAGAATTTGTTCCAGAATTCCCCGAAAGGCGAGTTCGCCTCCGCTAACAGTATTTGGGTTATCATTCCCGGTTCTCATCACCATGAGTCCTATCGCAGCCAGAATAATGATGCCTAAACCAGCGGTTCCCCAGGTGATCGGTTCCTTCAGCGAT
>JAYVXG010000668.1:0-3230 GCA_043785475.1 Armatimonadota bacterium | reverse complement strand
TCTGAAGTCATTGAAATCGGCAAAAGCTACGAGTCCGACGACTGCAATAGGTAGAAAGACGGAAACCTTGACGCCTGAGAATGCTTCGGCCCGAATATAGAAGGGAATAGCGTTCATCAAGCCCGCCACGCAAAAGCCGCCAATCATTGAGAGCCCAGCCAACCCGATTAGGCCAACGTATGGGTTTGGCTTCTCGAGTTTAAGCCAGTAATAAGATCCAACTGGGAAGATCATGGACAAAAGCAGGGCCGAGGCCTCAAGGCCGACCCCGTGCAAAGCTGACCCCGCGAGGACAATTAAGGCGCCGATGCCGCCCAGGATCAGTCCTCGCTTTTCGCCAAACATTTGGACTGCAACCCACAGTGCGGAGATTCCGCCAAAGAGTCCAATGAGAATTTTCCAAACTTTGCTCACGGCGGGGTCGGCATATGGAGTGGGCTCGCCGAGGGTCAATCCCTTGTTCTTTAGTCCGTCGGACAATTGGGCCAAAAAGTACCCAAAGGAATTGAGCGGAGCCTCCGATGACTGGGAAATATTTCGAACCAGTAGGACTCGCATATTTCGCTCCTTTGCCGCCTTGAGGTATCGCTCCAGTGCGGCATCTATTGAAAGCTTGTCCAGTTCGGCAGTCTGCGCAGAGTGCAATCTTATGACTTGTTCAGGAATCTTCGTCAAAATTTCTATATCGCCGCCAAGCTTTGCAAACTCTGGAGACGCGTAGAGGATGTTGTTCGCCACGAGGCTTTCTCGGGTCACATCGAGAGAATCTCTTCGCCCCAGGACTTGTTCACCTTGGGCCAGGAAGATTCGGACACCGGACTCTTTAGCCCACTTAAGCGTCTCGATAATTGCTCGAGAGGTTGCTCCCACTGGATTTGAAAATCTCCCAACGATGGTCAAATGATGCTTTTGGGCAAGGGCCACAAATCGGGGGTCAAGCCCGATAGAGGTGGAGCGGATGGTCGAAGTATCCACGGCCGGCATTGCTAACCGCCCTTCTCGAACCGTGGTGGATTGAACTAGTTTCCCGAACCGGATTGAGAGACCTTTTACAACCCGTTTCAGCGTGTCGTTATCCTCAAACGCCATGGTGGTTACTTGCGATTCGTGCTGAACCATCAGGCCGTTCAAATGTGCCTTACCGTCCAATACGAGCTCACCAATGGTTTCTTCGGGAATGACGATGCCATTGAGGCCGTTCTTCTCAAGGACGGTGAGCGCGGCGTCGATAGTCAGGCCCTGGGCGGCAGCCAAGGATTGGAGGTTATCCATTTCGGTGGCGATCAGAACATTTTTGTTAGCGTTTTCGACGTGGATTCGTTTCCGAACCGAGACGAGACAACACGCAAGAGTCAAAAGTGCAGCCAATAGGAAGAATTTCGAGGATTTTAGGAATGCCATGCCTTAGTCGTCTGCCTCGATAAGTTCAGGATGCTGACGCAAAATCGTGTCCCTTCCCCCGATGACAAGCACCGTAACCATACCCGCTAAGAAGCCTCCAACATGAGCCCAAGTCGCCACTCCCTCTTGCGTAACAAAAATTTGATAGAGGAACCAAAGTCCGAGCAAAACCCAGGCCTTCGTCTCGATCTCCCAAATTCCTAAGATGAGAATATGGAGTCGGTTGGATGGAAAGAGGAGGAAATAGCATCCGAGGACACCGCCGATTGCCCCCGATGCGCCAAGCGTTGGAACGTTATGGTAGGGTGTCGCATAGATTTGGCAAAGCGCGGCGAACACTCCCCACGCGAGGTAATACAGCATAAATCGCCAAGGCCCGACGGCTTGTTCGACCGGAGGGCCGAACACGGCCAAGAACATCATGTTCGCTAAAAGGTGGAGTACGCCACCATGAAGAAACATGGAGGTGAAGAGGGTAACGATTGGAAACCGGTCGAGCCCGCCAGTCAAGGCAGAGACGACCTCGGGCGGACGCATTGCCAGGTCACTAAAAACCACGCCTGGACCCCGTAGTCCGCCGTTGCGATCCCACAGATAGATTATAACGTTGAGAAGGATCAGCGTCCAGGTGAGGACGGGAATCGGTTCCTTGGTCTTTTCAACGGTGGCCATTTTGTCTAAGTGGGAGTCTACTCGTTGGGGGAAGTGGGAGAAGCGGAAGAAGCGAGGAAGCGAGGGAGCGAGGAGGCAATGAAGGCGTCAGCAATTACCAGGGAAGAAGTCTCAAGGTTGAACCCCTAAATCTTTAACCCCCGCTCTTTTCGGAACGTTCCAAGCTCGGTCGATGTGGCACCGGCTGGAGGCTAAAGGCTGGCATCTGAAGGCTCCAAAAATTACCTCTCCCCGGGCAATACGATTCCTCGCAAAATGACCCGCTGGGCAAACAAGAAAACGAGGAGAGTTGGAAGGGCCGCAAGGGCAAGGGCGGCCATGACTACAGCCTTTGGCGCAGTCGTTTGGAGTTGATACACCCAGACCATAAGCGTCCACATTTTTTGGTCCTGAATGACGAGGAAGGCGAACATGAATGTCGAATACGATCCCATAAACGCCATAAGGGCGAGGTAGCCAAGTACAGGTCGACTGAGGGGGATGGCGACTTTGGCGAGGAGAGTGTGTTCCTTAGCGCCGTCGAGCTGACCGGCCTCAAAAAGTTCGGGTGGTAGCGAATCGAAGAACCCTTTTAGAAGGAATATCATATAGCCGCTGGCGGCTCCGGGCAAGATGAGGGCGGCAAAAGTGTTGAGCAAACCGAGGTCCTTGAGCATGAGGAAGCTTGGGATCATCGCGACTTCGGCGGGGAACGCCATCGTTGCAAGCAGAAAGAGAAGAATCTTTCCGGACGCTTTGATTGGGTAACGACTGAGCGCATAGGCGGCAATCGGATTGACAATGAGCTGGGTCAGGACTGCGAGGCCGCAGAAAATGATGGTGTTCCAGACGGCACGACCGTGCAGGAGAATGTAGTCGAGGACGAACCGGTAATTGCGGGTGGCGTATTCGCGCTTGAGCGCACCGGCGTTGGCGGTTACGAACGTCTGCTCGGCTCCAGCGATTGGCAATGTTGAGGAAGAGATTTTAGCCCAGAGATTTTCGGCGGTTCCGTTCTGATATCGGGCAGGCATAGTTCGCTGGAATTCTGCCGTCTCGGCATTGTCAGGAATCAGATTCAGGGGCAATTCCTCGAATTTCTTCCCTCTTCCAAACTTAAACATTGCGGGGACGTCATCGATTCGGTTCTTGTACTTAACCCTCAGAAACTCTTGCCA
>JAYVXG010000667.1:0-3232 GCA_043785475.1 Armatimonadota bacterium | reverse complement strand
GGGAGTTTTAGCTTAGAAATATGGGCGATATAGATAATCTCGGCAGGGCTTAAAGCGTGAAGGATCACGTTGGGGAACCGCTCCATTATCTTCGAGAAGATTCCCTCGTAGTATTCGATCTTCAGTTTGGGATTGAGGCCACCCTGGAAGAGGATTTCAACTCCGCCTTTGTCGACCGTGTCTTGAACTTTCTCCAAGATCGCTTCGTCGGAGTGGGTGTATCCTTCTTCGTGGCCGGGTGTGCGGTAGAACGCGCAGAATTTGCATCGAACCCAGCAGACGTTGGTGTAGTTCAGGATTCGCCCAACGATGTAGGTCACGACGTTCGGGTCAGAACGTTGCTCGCGGCGGAAGTTGGCCAGGGAGGCGACTTCAAGCGGATTCGGATGATCGAAAAGGTATCTGGCCTCAGCGACCGAGATCCGTTGGTTGGCGTACACCTTGTCCGCAATCGTTTCAATCGAAATTGGTACTTCAGTGGTCAATGTCGCCATGGTTCACAGTTTACTACGGTGTGAGGTGAACTTTCATCGCTGAGTGAAAGCATGTGGATCTTTGCCGCGTTGTCGGCTTGGTTTCCAAAACCGATGAAATTCCGTATCGCTATTTCTTGGCTCGCTGCTCCAATAGCGCGATCAACTGCTTCGTGTTTTTGGCACCTCGGCTGAGGACCAATTCTTCCTTCGCGTATTTCAGTGCGAGGTCTTCATGACCAGAGTAAAGGTAAAGCAGAGCCAGGTTTTGGCGAGCGGTAGGGAAGTCAGAGATCGAGTCGATACACCCAAGATAGGCTATTTCAGCCCCGTGATAGTCTTTCAGCTCCTCGAGGGCGGCGCCGTAAGGAAAGAGGATTTGCGGATTATCGGGCTCCCAAGCCAGCGCGATTTCGAGTTCATTTTTCACTTGTTGCCACAACTTTCGCTTCATAAAGAAGAGCCCACGCCGAAGGTGTGCGTAGCTGAAACTGGCTCGACTTAAACGGTGGGGAGTGCCAACCGGTTTGGCAAAAAGCTCGGGGTGATCCTTTTGGAAAGCCTTGTCGGCGGCTAATACTTCGGCGTCTGTGGTTTTTCGTTCAAGTAGTTGGATCACGAAGCCGTGGGGCAAGCAGTATTGGCTAATATCGCCGACATCGCTTGAGGTGTACTCGGTAAAGAGCGGACGATCGACAATCTCTTTGTCCGATAAGATTCGAGGGAGGCAGAGTGGGTTTAGCGCGGCCCGGAAGATGTCGTCGGTAAGAAAAGAGTGTTTTAGCTCGGGGGTCCAACCGTCTTTAAAGTTGTGTTCGTACGCGTTTTGCGGCATGCCAAACGTAAAGTAGACGCCGGGCGCGAGTTGGTTAGCGTAATGTTCGTAGCCGATGATGTGCGAGCTGTCATCACAGAAGGTGGCGAGAATTGCGTTCGATGGAAGCGAATCCAGATATGCGTGGGCATACGTTCGCCCGTCCTCATAGCCTCGCATCGATTCCTTTGAGATTTGGAATGGGAGAAAGCCGCCGAGGGCCAGGGCAAACGTGCTGAGGGTGCCAATTCGGACCTTTTCGGTGCATTTGTGGCGCATGTCGAGCAACCATACCGCGCCCATTCCGGCCAGGATCGAGAGGCCCATGAAGACGGGAATGTGCCAATCGCGCACTCCGTAATAGCGGAGGTAAATAAGGTCCATTCCAGCCTGTCGAAGGTGACCCGCGAGCATGAGCAGGGTGTACGGCACGATGAGCATGAGCACCCAACTGAGGGGCTTTATCGCCCGACGAAGGCCGAGCGCGAGGCCAAAAACGGCAAGCACGGTGCTGAAGATACCCATCTCGCTAAAGAGGTTGTACGAGTTGAACCAGCCGCTCACAAAGCCGACCGGGGCTTGAGACATGGGACGAGTTGGCCACTGTTCGCGTCCGATATTCCACAGGAATCTTGGCCAGGTATCGGGGTGCCCCCACGCCATGACGGGGTGGGCGGCGGCACGGAGTGGCAGCCAGACGAAGACGAGCAAGCCGGTCAAGAGTCCGGCTATGCCCAGGGGTGCTGACTTGAAAATGGAGACGGTTTTGCGGCTCTGGAGCACGGGGAACAGCATGAGGAAACCGAGGATAACTTGACTTGGGTGGTTGCCGACGGCTAGTCCCCAGAGGATGCCCATCAGGTAGAACCAACTCGCTTTCGGGTTTGCGTCGTTGGTTTGGATTACCAGGAGGGTTGCGCTCATGATCGCGGTCATGAGGGTGTATTGCTCAGCGATGAAGGATTGCTCGAGGAAGGCTCCCGTGCATAGGATGCTGAGGGCGGTGATGATGGCGGCGAGCCACTGGGTGGATCTCGGTCTGTCCGCGAAATGCCGAAAAGTGAAGGCGCTGCTGAAGGCGACGGTGGCGGCTCCGCAGAAGGCGCTGAATAGGTTGGCGCTGCGGGCAGCTTCGACGCTGTGCGTAAATAGGCGAAAGATTTGGTTGAGGATTGCCCAGGTGGGCGCTCCGGGGGAGTGGGGGAGTCCGTTGCTTGCGACAGCGAGCGAGAACTCGCCGCTGTCGTGGAAGGAGATGCCTGGCGCGGCGAAGAACGCGAGGATGGGGAACGCGACGGCGAAGACGGCGACGGTAAGCCAGACGGCGGGGGCGGCCTCAGCCCTTGCAGTTACACGAGAGCGAACGGGGGATAAAGCTGACACTACGAGTTAGATTTTCGGTTAGGTTCCGTGGAACTGGAGGGGCTGACATGGATTAATTGGCTCCGCAAATCATGGCAAATTTTTGTTGTCTGAATCTGCTTTTTACTATCGAACGTCTAAAACAAAGGAATAATAGTAGATAGGGCATACCAAATGAAATCAAATGACGAAAGGGAAGCATCGGTAACCGAATTCGCAAAAATTGCGGTCGAGGAAGCCTATAGCCGACATTATCAAGCTGGCAGAGTCATTGTTCTAAGCAAAAATGGGGACCTGATCCGGCGTCAATTGGGATTGGCAGATGTTGTTCTCAAGAAACTCCCGCCTCGGCGTAGGGTTTCTAAGCTAGTTAAGCGATCGGTCTGATGGCTGACGGTACTCCTCGACTTCGTATGATCGCTGGACCAAATGGGTCTGGAAAATCAACGATCAAATCCAAAATTCCACCTGAATATATCGTCCTTTTTCTTAATGCTGACGAGATCGAGTCTCATCTTAGGCAGACCAATTCCTTCATTGGGACATTCTCGACAACAACCTGATTCCTCCTGACGACCCATTT
>JAYVXG010000666.1:0-3235 GCA_043785475.1 Armatimonadota bacterium | reverse complement strand
GCCCGAATAGAGTCCGAAAAATTACGAATCCAGCTCGAAACGATTCGAAGCGCAAACGACCTGGCGATCTCGAAAGTGAACGCCACAATGCTTGTCATGATTTCGCAAATCCAGCGCACGCCTGAGCTTGCGGCGATTCTCCAAGTCATTGAGAAAGGCTATAGGGGAGTGGAAATTATTACTACGGACACGCTTGATCAGGATTGCCTTGTTCCGACCCGCTTTCCCAATGGAACTGTCTTCAACGAAATGGAAAGATTCACAACAAGTCGCGTTGTCAAGCGCGAGGTGAAGTTCATATGAAGGACCATCAGCTAGACGATTCGAATTTTTCCAAGCCCAAGCTCGCCTACACGGTTATTGAAGCGGCAGGACTGGTCTCCATGTCCAGGTCTACCTTCTATGAACTTATAAACGCGGGAGAAATCAAAACGATCAAAATTGGAAGGTGTCGTCGCATCACCAAGGTACAGCTTGATACATTTTTGCAATCGAAGGAGGGACGTCACGGAATCCAGTAAGCGGTACATAGGCGGTAATACCTAAAACGCCTTCCAGATTTGGAAGGCGTTTTTCTTAATTTTGGGTTCAAAAGCTGGTGGACCGTGTAGGGCTCGAACCTACGACCCGCTGATTAAGAGTCAGCTGCTCTGCCAACTGAGCTAACGATCCAGGGATTCAATTATTACTCAAAACCGCCTCGTATTGCAAGAATCCCAATCATGATTCAGAATCAAATGGTGGATCAATTCAACATCCGACTCGCCACCCGCCAAGACGAGCCCGCAATCCAGCGCGTCATCCGCACGGTTTACGAAGAATACGGTTGGCCGTGGTTCCCCGATGGGTACCACCAGGACCTGTACGATATAGACAAAGGATACTTTGACAAAGGCGGCTATTTCTGGGTGGGAGAGCTCCACACCGAGGTCATCGCGACCACTGCGCTCGAAGTATTTCCGTCTTTTCCAGGCATAGGTGGCGTTGTGATGGTCGATGGAGCATGGCGCGGCGCGGGGTGCGACTGCTCGCTCGAGCGGCTATACATGCTCAAGCAAGGTCGCGGCAAGGGCTTCGGAGCCGCGCTACTACGCCACACCGCCGAATACGCAAAAGCGATTGGGTGCCGGCGCATGGAGATTTGGAGCGACAAAAAGTTGCTCGACGGCCATAAGCTGTATGAGCGCGCAGGCGCCAAGCCAATAGGCGAGCGACTCTGTCATGATCCGGATCAGAGTCCCGAATGGGGATTGATTATCGACCTTTAAAAAATCCCCGGACGCTCGGCCCGGGGATACTTTTGAGCATTTCGCTTTAACTAAGGGGTTGGAGGAGGAGTTCCCTTCCCTTTACCTTTCCCTTTACCGGCTGCCCCAGCTCCGCCAGCAGCATCTCGCTCGGCCTTCCTTTTTTCGTTCATTTCCTTCATTCCTTTCTCGTACGCGGCGTACTGAGGAGGAGTCAAGATCGCCTTGATTCCCGCGTTGTAGGCTTCCATGATTGGCTTGAATTTCTCTCGCATACCAGGGAAGTTGCCGCCAGGTCTACCCGCGCCAGCACCAGCTCCAGGCTTGCCGCCGCCCTTTCCAGGAGGAGGTCCGCCGGGGCCACCCATCGACTTCATCAATTCTTGTACTTTCTTTTGGGTTTCTTCTTTGAGGGCTTTAACCTTGGCTTTCTGACCATCGGTGAGGTTGAGCTTGGCGAGCACTTCTGCGTCTCTATTTCCGAAGCCGCGTTTCATTCCGCCGCCAGGACCACCCTGCTTTCCGCCGGCTTGCGGGCCCCTTGCACCGCCAGGGCCTGCGCCTTGGGCAAATGCTGATACCGACATGACGCCCATGACAGCAATTGCAACGAACATTTTAATTACGTTTTTCATTTTTATTCTTCCTGAACTCCGAGTATCAGTTAACCGGTTAAACGAACCCCAAATTCTCATGTTCACTCTTTTTTATTCAGGCTCCCTGATTGGGACTTTTCTACTATGGGGCGCGGATTTCCAATAGAAATAAATTGATGGAATTGGGACGGTTCGATTAAACCCACCCACCCGCCCTCTTAAGAGGGTCGAATAACCAGGGAGTCAATTCCGACCAAAAAACTCCCACTTTCTCGAAACACATTTACGTAGTCATACGTCTACTATATTACACCAATCAGATGAGCTGGGAAAAGAAAGGAAACAACTTTTACTACTATGGTCGAAAAATGGGACCGAACGGTAAAACCGTAACCGCCTACCTTGGCAATGGACCCGCCGCTGAACAAGCCGCCCAACTCGCCAAAGCCATCCAAGACGATAAATTCGATCTAAACGATCGCCGAGCCCGAGACAAAGAAATCGACCGCCAAGTCAGCGACCAAGCCGCCCTCATTCGCAACGAAATCGAGACATATCTCGCCCACATCGGCTTCCACAAACCAAAAGGAACCTGGAGAAGGAAACGGAAGTGACCCAACTCTAACTCTGCAAAATTTATGAAAACAACTCCAAAATCAAAACTCCTAACCCAAACCCCCGGTGAGCACCTCCGGAAAATCGTCCTCGACCAAATCACCGACCTCCAACCAAACAACCCTGTCGTCAAACAAGTCACCGCCGAGCTCGTGCAAATGAGCGAAGGATTCGCGTTCGACCGAGCCCCCCAACTCGAAAAACTAGCAATCGACCAAATCCTCACCGCCTATACCCAAAACTGGGTCGCCGCCTATCTGTCCGAAACCTCCCGCAAAAACGATGCACCGCGAGTTCTATCGTCTCCTTCGCTTGCCGATGAAGTCCGTGAGAGAGGAATGGGAGAACGGGGAAAAGCGAAGCGGCCAAGATCAATTACTTCGCCTTGGTCCACCCCCGAACGCCTCTACCTCGAACAACGAGTCCACATCACCCACGCCCGACTCTGCCGAGCTATCGAGCTCCTCGCTAGGATCCAACGCCTCAAACTCCCCGGCTCAATCGAAGACAAGAAAATGGTCGTCACCATCGTCCGAAAACCGTACGACCCAAATCGTCCGCTGTAACTGGGGGGTTGGACCCCAGATCATTCGGCATTCAGCCCGGGTGCAAGAACCCCGTCGCGGTGTCGACAACCCAGGAGCAGGTTCCAACTCCTATTTTGCTATAGCTGTCTCGCGAATCGACCTAATCGTCTCGATGATTGCGTCGACGGTGTTGGAGTCGAACACACCGTCGGGGCCGGCGGAGTTGACGTCTGTAAACGGAGACTCGTAG
>JAYVXG010000665.1:0-3236 GCA_043785475.1 Armatimonadota bacterium | reverse complement strand
CGAACCGAAAATCTCCCGAGTTGATCGGGCGATGTGACTGGCATGGCAGTGAGGTTCCGATTAATGGCAGCGGTGAGGAACGCTTTCGCGGTTACGACACGGCCATGACAGACTACCTGAAGGAAGTTGGTGCACCGGGAGGCGCGCTTTCGGTGTTTCACCAGGGCCGAAAGATTTACTCCAAAGGATTTGGATATGCGCATCTCGACGAGAGGGTCACGTTCATGCCTTCAACTCCAAGCCGCATTTCGAGCATTTCGAAATACTTGACGAAGATGGCCATCAATATCCTCGTTGCGGCCGGATATCTTACCGAGGATTCGAAAGCCATCGAAATTCTTTTGAAAGGGGGCATTATTCCGTCGCCGCCGAAGGGGAAGACTGTCGATCCACGAATCGGTCAAATTACAATTAAGCAGCTTCTCGACCACAAGTCGGGCATCAGGGCGGGCCTTGATATCTCCAATTGCACCTCGAATCGAGTAGTTGCTTCGAAGGGATTGCGTCCGGCAGCGGACCGCGAAGCACTCGGTTACATCCTCGGTCAAACGCTCCAATCAAACCCAGGAACGAAGGAAACCTACTCGAATTATGGCTATGCATTGCTGGGCAAGATCGTCCAGATTGTCTCTGGCCAAACTTACGAGAGTTTTGTCAAAGAAAATGTCTTAAAGCCCCTTGTTGATCCGGCTCCTTGGTTTGTAACCTCGGCGCAGTCCAAGGATAGAAGGCCGGAAGAAGCCGAATACTACTCAACGAGTCCTCATCGGACGTGGGATGCCTATCGATTCGATATTTGTGCCGGTGCCGGCGGTTGGGTTGCACCGGTGGAAGGCTTAGCGAAATTTTTTAGCCACGAATTCCCGGGGCCAGGTTGGGACTACAAACTTTTTGGCAGTTATACCGGCGCCGTAACCGTGATGAAAGTTCACAAAAATTCGTTGACTTTTGCCGCCTCGATTAACTACCGCCGAGGGAATGGTCCCGCAGATAACGACGTCCTTTTTGAGAAACTGGAGAAGGTAACCGTCAACCTGAAACTGCCATAGGCTTTGAATCTATGTCACAATATCCGAGGTAAAAAATGTCCAGCGATGCAACCGGAATTTTCATAAACGAGACTCACACATCTGCCGCAATTTGGCAGTACCGCGTTGAGCGGATGATCCTCGAAGGCAAAACGAAGTACCAAACCTATCAGATTTGCGACATCCCTCGGTTTGGGAAGTCGCTCTTCCTGGATTACAACATCCAGACTTCGATTTTGGACGAATACGTCTTTCATGAGTGTATGAGCCAGCCTGCTATGACACTTCATCCGAACCCAAAATCGGTGGTGGTGTGCGGAGGAGGCGAAGGGGCAACCTTGCGCGAAGCTTTGAAGCATAGTACGGTCGAGCGAGCGGTGATGGTGGACATCGACGAAGATCTTGTCGATATGGTGAAGGTTCACATGCCCGAGTGGCATCAGGGTGCCTTTGAGGACCCCCGTACCGAGCTTTTGCACACTGATGCCCGTCAGTGGCTGGTCGATCACAAGGGAGCGGGATTTGACGTGGTTCTCAGCGACCTTCCGAATCCGCATGAAGACGGACCGGGGCAGTTCCTATTTACCAAAGAGTATTTCCAGATCGCGGCCGATGCGATGAGTGACGATGGTGTGTTTGCGATGCAAGCTGGCTCGGCTAACGAGAACTATCCCGAGTGCATGGTCTCTTGCATCGAGACGCTCGAGAGCATGAAAGAAGTGTTCCCTTACGTCCATGGCTATTTTGGGTTAGTTTCGACATTCTTCCAGCCATGGGGCTTTGTTTTGGCTTCTAAGAAGCACGATCCGATGGCCCTAACGGCCGCCGAGATTGAGTCCCGGTTTACGGCTCGCGGAGTGAAAAATCGTTACTATACTGGGCGCTTCCATCACGCTTGCTTTACGCTGCCTGAGTACCTGATCGAAGCGCAGCAGAAAAGTGGCCGGATCCTTACTGACGCCGATCCGTTTGTCTGGACCGCTTAGTCGGCAATGTCCCCTACAAATTTCGTAGAAGATTGAGTGTCGGAACTCATTCTTCTTCTTGGTGATCAATTATTCGATCAGCTTCCGGGAATGCCACCTGGCGTTCCTATTTTCATGTGTGAAGACTGGGGATTGGCAACGAGGACAAGGCATCACAAGCAAAAGCTCGTCTTATTTTTCTCGGCAATGCGACATTTTGCTGCGGGTTTGACAAGAGTCGAATATCGCAGCATTGATCACCGATCCAACATCACATTTCGACAGACTTTGTTGGACTTGATTGAGCGAGATGGCATCTCCGATATCTACGCGTACCAGCCTGCCGACGCCTTTTTCCAGACCGAAGTTCTCGACAATCTGCCCTGTGCGGTTCACATGGTGCCAAACCCGATGTTCATGGTATCGCCAAACGAATGGCAACGATATCGGTCAACATGCAAACGTCTCTTGATGAACGATTTCTATGTGCGCCAGCGAAAGCGAGAGCAAATACTTGTGACGAAGGATGGTTCTCCGGTCGGTGGAAAGTGGAGCTTTGATGCCGACAACCGCAAGAAGTTGCCGGCAAATCACTTACCTCCTCCGATACTTGGACCACAACAAGACCAAATAACGAAAGCTGTTATTGAAACTGTGAACCAACAGTTTCCTGACCATCCTGGGTCAGCTCTCTCCTTCGCGTATCCCGTAACTAGAAAACAGGCATTACAAGCATTGGATGAGTTCGTTGACGAGCGTTTCGAGCAATTTGGTGAGTTTGAAGACGCAATTTCTCAGCGAGAGCGCACCTTGTATCATTCGGTGCTGTCACCATGCCTCAATTTGGGTTTATTGACGCCACGAGACGTTATCGATCGTTGCCTCCTGGCGGATGTTCCCATCAATTCAAAAGAGGGATTCATTCGTCAAGTCCTAGGTTGGAGAGAATTCGTTTTTCACATTGGGCGCGAGTACGATCCATCAAATCTCCCAAATGCCCTAGGAAATCACCGGCTTCTCAAACCCTGTTGGTGGAATGGAACAACCGGCCTACCGCCCCTTGATTGCTCTATTCAGCGAACTCACCAACATGGTTGGTGTCACCATATTGAACGCCTCATGGTTCTTGGGTCGGTGATGCTTATGTGCGACGTCAGCCCAAATGAGTCCTATCGTTGGTTTATGGAAATGTTTGTTGATTCCGCTGATTGGGTGATGCTTGCCAATGTTATCGGTATGAGCC
>JAYVXG010000664.1:0-3238 GCA_043785475.1 Armatimonadota bacterium | reverse complement strand
ACCAAGATGCCGGGTGCCTCCTGTTGAGAGAGATCCAGCCTATAGACTTCGCCTTAGCAAAAAAGCTCTCGGAAGACGAAATAATGGCGAAGCTGGTGAATCGAGCCAGGCAAATAGGAACTGCTCTCATGGTTTTGGCATCTGATCACGGCGATAATTTGCCTGGAATCAATGATTGGGAGAAGGAGCTAATGCCGTATCTAAAGAATGACAAGGACATGACCCGAGACTTCAATTACACTTATCGAGGCGGCAATGCCGGGGATATTCTTAGTCCTGCAGAGACGGAAATTGGTTTTTTCGTGGCTCCCGGTGGACGGGTCGTCCTTTATTCCGACAGCCACGCCAAATTTGTGGCGAACCCCTAGTCGCACTCTCCGGGATAGAATATAGGGGAAGCAATGCCCATCTACGAATACGAACCGTGCGACCGAGATTGCTTCATCTGCGAAGGGAAGCTCCAACTCATGCAGAGCATTTCGGAAGACGCCCTGAACCTCTGTCCGTTTTGCGGCATGGGAATCAAAAAGATCGTTAGTAGGGCGACGTTTAAAGTGCAAAAGCACTCTGGGCCAGAAGACGCAGGCAAGAAGGGTTTCTCGACGTACAAGAAGTCGGAAAAAGGCGTTTGGGAAAAGGTTGGCGGGGATGGTGCCGATTATTTGGTTGGCTCGAAAGAGGATGTCGCCGCCGTTGAGGCAGAAAAGCAGAAGCCCGCGAAGAAGTTGGATCTAGACAAATCGTAGTTTGTTTTGGGAAGTAAAGAACTATTTCTGGGCAAGTTCCCATTTCCTCAAAGCGGCGATGTGATCGGTATTGATTAGATCAACTCCGTAGCCCCACAGGTCCTGCCAAAACTCCGCTTTGTCAGGGACGCCCCAGAAACGGATAAGGCGATGTTCCGCGTGAACCTTCTTAACCATCGCACTCGGCGGCTTAAAATTCCCAGCGAAATACCTTGCATCGGTCATAAACATCGGATAAAGAACTCCATAGTCGCCACTGATCCAGGGCATCTGCTCGAACGAGTATTTCTTTCCAAGATCTTCCACGCGACCGTCAATACCTGCCCATTTGCCTTTATCGGCAGCGATTGCCTCGATCGCTCGATCCCCACTGATTACGAATCGAACATGGGATTTGTTTGGCTTAAGCTCAGGGTATTTATCCAAGATCGTCTTGAACGTCTTGTACGCTTCCGCGCCATTTTTCTTGACATCGACCAACACCCAAAAAGTCGTCTTTGATCTCGGATAAATCCGGCCATGATTGGCTTTTGCTCGCACTGAGAGCTTATCTAAGTACATCGATTCGATGGTCTTCTCGGGCTTGATATCTTTCTCGTTGTGAGAAACCAGTAGCTTGCCGCCGACAGGAAAGACGTCGACTTCAACGCTGGTGAAGCCGTTGTCCAACGCCTCATCGAGGGGCCGAGCTTGCATATAGTCGTTGTGGGAATGGGCCCGGATGATGAGCCGCTTTGGAGCCTGGCTAGAAATAAGAAGGAAAGTGAGAATGGTGATCACGTCGCAATGCCTAGCTTAACACAAGAGGAGGGCTGGAAGCGGGTGGGTCACCGTGACGATCAACCGTTATTTTGGTGAAATACTGGACTTTCTTTAACCTCCACAGCGCGACCTTTAGAATCAATTGTCTGTTGCTATCTCTTGCTATGGAGGTAGCCCTATTGAGTTTTCAAAACAATGACCCAGCCACTGGAAGCCCAGCCCACGAAAATTTACTCCCCAGACATTTTCGGGAATTTAACTTCGCTTACCGTCCAGCCAAGTACGTCCGTGATCTTAAATTTTCCACCCATCGACCGAGAAAGGTTGTCGACGATTTGCAACCCGAGGCTGCTGGTCTTGGTTGGGTCAAAATCGACCGGCAGTTTGTCGCCATTGTTCGAGACCCACAGGCAGACGTTCGCCTCATCCGTTTCAACCGTAATATGAATTTCCCCTTCGTTCGTATCGTGAAACCCGTGCTCGACTGCGTTCGAGATAAGCTCGTTCATCAGCAGCGCGACTTGGGTCGCGTGGTTCATATTTAGACGCAGGTCCTCGCCCCTCACAACAAACCTGACCGTCTTGTTTGGCAGCATCAGCGAACTTTGATGGTGGTGGACCAGCGCCTCGGCAATCGATCGGATTCCGACGTGATCCAAGTCCTCTCGGCTGAGCAGGTCATGCACGGCGGATATCGCGAGAATGCGAGTCAAAACGTCGTTGAGTGCTTCTTCGAGGGTTTTGTAACTCGCGGTTCGCATTTGCAACCGGAGCAAGGCGGCGACTTGCTGAAGGTTATTTTTCACGCGGTGGTGGACCTCCTGCATCAAGGTGTCTCGCACCTGAAGCTTGGCATGCTCGATTGCGAACGCGGCTTGCTGAGAAAGCGTCTCTAAGGCAGAAATCTCGTCAGGTGTGAAGTCTCGGACTTCGCCGGTGTAACAGGATAAAACTCCCACCGGCTTGTCTTGAATCGAAAGCGGAATACAAATCATGCTCCGAAGCCCCTGCTCGACGGCGAGGTCATGGCCAATATAGTCAGAATCAACCTGCACGTCTCGTACAATAACCGGACGATTCTCTTCCAACGTTCGTCCCGCGATGGATTCTCCGAGCTTAATTCCTCGCTTTCGCTGATACGCTTTCACCGTCGCTTGCGTCGCCCTCAAAATTAGCTCTTGACGTTCTTCATCGAGCAAACGCACTGTGCAGACCCGGTAGTTAAATTGTTGGGCCGTGATGTTGACCAGTAGTTGCAAAACCTCATCGAGGTACGGACTCGTCGAAATCAGCTTTGAGACTTCGCTCAAGGCTCCGAGACGGTTCGACTGGGTACCAACCTGAAACCCCGCCCGGTACGACTTGTAACCTAGGGCTATCATCTGGGCAACGTTGGTCAGTTCTACCCGGGTCTTCGGGGCGAACCTCCAAGGTGTTTTTCGTCGAATGACGATAATCCCAAAGGTACTTCCATCGATGTGCCGCAAGGGTATCGCGGCAACAGCGCAAGATTCCTTTTCGGATAGTCCTGGGTACCTGGCGTAGTTAGAATGTTGATACGCCCGGTTCGGAATGTAGCGGGCTTCGCCGCCGATAAGCGCCTCGCCAGAAAGGCCAATTCCTTTCCCGAGCTTGAGTCGATTGACCAATTCAGGGGCAATTGTGCTTGCGCGAAGAATGAGCCCGTCTTGGGCATCGCGAAAAAGGATATCGCACGAATCTGCCTTTAC